>JBFGLK010000606.1:0-2625 GCA_041576195.1 Promineifilaceae bacterium (SeqCode) | reverse complement strand
TCTCCAGGACGGCCTGGTCGATCGTCAGGCGCTCGGACTGAAAGCCGTGTCGGATTCTGCCGCGGAAATTCAGGATGTCATCCTATCGCCGGATCTGGAAGAGGCCGAGGTCATCGCAACGCGCTACTTCACCGTGCCGGCGCCCGACGGCATCACGGCCACGGTCGCGCTCGATCAGGTAAACGTCTATCGGCGTGGCGAGGCCCGCTGGCTGGTCGCCCCACCCACGGCGGAGGCCTGGACGACGTGGCAAAGCCTGTCCGGCGATTATCTGGACATCACGCACATCGCCCGCGACGGCGCGATCGTTCCGCGGCTCCTGGAGGCGCTAGATGGCGACGTCGCCCGCCTCTGCCGCTCCGGGTTCTCCTGTCCGGCTGGCCTTCGCATGCGGGTACAGCTGGATCCAGACCCGGCCACGTTGGTACGCCTCGATGAGCTGCGCGTGTTGTTTGCTGCGGGGGAGCCGCTGGTGCTGCCGGCGCCGAGCCTGATCGGCCTGCCTCGGGACGAGGCCGGCTTCCAGGCCCTGCGCCGCTCCTATGGCGCCCGGTTGGTGGCGGCCGCCATCACCCGTATCGAGGGATACGCCTGCTGCGAGCGGGCGGTCTTTCTCGAAGCCCTGCTCAAGGCGCACTGGGCCCAATTGGATCTTGGCCCGCCGCTTGCTCGTCCCGGGGACTATCGTCGGGCCCTGCGGCGAAGCCTGGATCTGGGCGAGTTGTACACATCGGTCGCCCCATACTGGTTCCGTCCCCTCTCCGCCGTTCAGCCGGATGAGGCGACATGGCGGGCCAGTCTGCTGCTGGACTTCTTGCTGTCTCAGCATCCGGAGATAGCGCCCGGCTCCCTGTACGACAGCATGATGTCAACCCGGCGCCTTGGCGATTGGGCCACGCAGTTTGTCACGGGCCTGGCCCTTCTCGAGACCGATCCGGCCCTTGAAGGCCGGTGGATTGAGTGGCTGGCCGCTCGGACCGGCATTTCCACGTCAGTGCCGTCCAGCCTGATGCAGGACAATCTCCTGGCGCTGTGCACGCCGCTCGAGTCACCGGAGGGTGTCGACGAGGATGTCTTCACCTTTCCGCATATTCTCCATGCGTTCGATCCGCGACTGCGGCGTTTGGTCCCAGTCTCCAACGAGCCATACACGTCCCTTATGCCGCTGCCGGCAGGCGCCGGGGCCATCCTGCAGCAACTGGACCTGAGCGACCTGGCGCTGGGATCGGAGCAGTCGCTCGTGTACTGGCACCAGGGAGAAGGCCAGCCGATCTATCGGCTGCCCTCGCGAACGGCGACGACAATCCAGTCGCTGGCGCCCGACGGCAGCGCGGTCACCCTGCTCAGCTTTCCGATCGCCAGCGGCCGCGCCAATCAGACGCTGCTGCTGGCGCTGGGCCAGTGTGCCAGCGACGACTGTGCTCCGGCCTCATTGCTGCCCACGCGGACAGCGCGCTGGTCGCCGGACAGCCGGCAGCTGCTCCTCCTCAGTAGTGACCGGCAGCTTTGGTTGGTCGATCGGCAGGGGCAGACGCTAAGCCTCTCGACTCCAGGCGACCGCGTTTTCGCCGCTGCCTGGGAGGACGCCGATCGCATCTTGCTTTACTCACTGCCACCACGGGTCACCGATCCGGGTAGCCTGCAGCGGCACATCGTGTCCACCGGTGAGCGCGAGGTCATCCTTGGCGAAGAGGACCTGCTGGCGACGTTGGGACGCGGGCTCGAGGAACGAGCAGAAGTGCTCTATCTGACCACGATTCCAGAGGCGCCGGAGCGGGCGTTGCTCGCCGTTCAGACGCGCCCAACCGATCGCTTCAGCATAACGTTTGTCTGGCTTGACGTCGCGACCGGAGCGCTGACCCCCTGGATGACGATCGACCGCACGCTGTTCGACCAGGATGCCGCCCAAAACTTCCCAGCGGGGGGTGATGCCGTAGCGCTGATGCTCTCCAGCTTTGACGTCCCGTACGGCGAGCTGCTGTGGCACGACATGGCCACCGGGCGCTCGTTCCAGGTCGTCGTCAAGAACTGGTTCACGCCCGGGGCCTACGCGTGGTCGGGGGACGGCGCGTGGCTGGCCATTGCCCGGGACCAATACATTTATCTGGTCGCCCCCCGTCTTCGCGAGGAGCACTTGTTGATTCACGGGCTGCCCCAGTGTAATCGCGTCGCCTGGACCGGCCGGTAGCGATGTTATGACGTTTGAATGGCGGACTGACATTGGGGATGCCGCCGAACCCGCAAGGGCGCCGCGAGAGCCACGGCGTCCCCGGAGCGGCTGGCGCTATCTGCTGCCGGCAGTGTTGCTCGGACTCCTCGCGTTGCTGGCGGCCACGCTGGCCACCGAGCAGGCGGACGCACTTGGCCAACAGGCCGGAGAGCAGGTCATCGCCAGCCACCGGCTTCTGGAGCGGGCCGCCCTCAACCGGGACGCCGAGCTCTACCGCCTCGGGCTCTCGGGGCGCAGCGCGGCGTGGACCTCCGACCAGCTTGCTGCCGTGCGCCAGGGGGCGCTGTACGATCTACCGGCGCTTGGCCTGCGCTGGACGGGCGAGCCGGCATCTATCGTCGATGTTGAGGTCGCTCCGGACCTGGATAGCGCGATCCTGACGGTCGAGCGCCGCT
>JBFGLK010000605.1:0-2643 GCA_041576195.1 Promineifilaceae bacterium (SeqCode) | reverse complement strand
TGGCGGTGGCTTTGGCTTCGTTATTCTTGGGCAGTTGCGGCATGCCGGCAAGCGGCGGGAAGGGAAGCGTGACGCGACGTGACCGCCTGGCCGGCGCAACGAACGATTCCGCTCGCTTCATCGCCCTTTACCGCCAGGGCACCGACGCGCTCCTCGACGGCCGCCCGCACGAGGCGATCGCCCCGCTGGAGGCGGCCCTGGCCATTGACCCGGACCACGTCGACGCGGCCCTGAACCTCGGCGGCGCCTACATCCTCGCGAGGCGCTTTCGCAAGGCGCGGGCCCTGCTCAAGCGACTGTCCCGCCTGGCGCCAGAGAACACAGCGGTCTGGCAGAACCTCGGCGCGGCCTATCTCGGTAATCCCGTCCTGGCCGACCGGGACGCCCGTGTCCGCGCGGCCGCCGCTTTCGAACGCGCGTTGGCGCTGGACCCGGCCGCCCACCGCGTGGCCTACAACATCGGCCTTGTCTACCGGGACTTGGGTGACTTCCGCAAAGCCGCCGGGTGGTTTGCCCGGGCCCTCGACACCGACCCTGGCGATGAACACGCCCGCGCGCAGCTACGCCGTGTACAACGGAACCTGGCTCCCAAGGGCGGCGATCGGGAAGAGGATATACTCGAGGAAGAATAGGCGCCAGACAGTCTGGTAAAACCGGGCTGCTTCCGGCCCATTCGCGGGATCCACCCCCCGACTGCGAATCCCCAGATACGCCAGCGCGGCCGCATGCGTTAGCGCCAATACGCCGCCACTGACGCCCGGAAGGCCGGCAATCCCCGCGGCGATGACGCCCAGGTAGCAGCCTGCCAGCACGAACAATCCCAGACGAAAGACGCGTTCGGGCCCCAGCTGTAGACTCAGGGTGCGGATGCGAAACCGGCGATCCCCATGCATGTCCGGAATGTCTTTCAGCCAGGCGATTACCAGGCTGAGCCCGACTATGAAGGCGGTAAGCGCCCACACGTGCGAGGGTATTGACCGGGGCGCGCCTATCTGGGAGGCGAAGTGGCGATACAAAAAAAGGTTGACGGCGACGCCGCGAACGCCGAAGATGCAGGCCGCCGCCCAGGCGTGGAACCGTTTGAGCCGTAGCGGGGGCAGGGAATAGGCCGTGCCAATAGCCGCGCTGATCAGCACCAGCGCCAGGAGATCGCTGCCCAGGAATGCGGCCACACTGATCGCGAGCGCAAGCGCGGCCCCCGTGATGAGCCGGCCCTGCCCTACGCTGAGCTCGCCGCCGGCCAGCGGAAGCGCCGGCTTATTCAGACGGTCGAGGTTCACGTCCGTGAGCTGATTGAGCCCAACGATGTAGATGTTTGTGGCCAGGCAGGCGAGCCAGGTCAATAGCAGGGCCGCCGGCGCCAATCGGGGGGTTGGTGCGGCCGCGACGGCCAGCGTGGCCAGACCAAAGACGCTGAGGCTCGTGCCGACGATTGTATGCGGTCGGGCGAAGCGCCAGCCTATGCTGAGCCAACGACCCGGCGCCCGCCGGGGAATGGGCTCAGATCGTGCCGGCAATGTACTCCTCGGTTAACCGTCGCGCCTCGTCGTCTGTATACTGCTGTGGCGGTGTCTTCATGAAGTAGGCCGAAGGCGGCAGGATCGGGCCGCCGATTCCTCGGTCCAGGGCCAGTTTGGCACACCGCACCGCGTCGAGAATGACGCCCGCCGAATTGGGCGAGTCCCAGACCTCCAGCTTTAGCTCGAGCATCAACGGCACATCGCCGAAGGCCCGCCCCTCCATCCGGATGTGGCACCACTTGCGGTCTGTCAGCCATGGCACGTAGTCGCTCGGGCCGACGTGGACGTTCTCCTCACCCAAATCGTACGGCAGCTGGCTGGTGACCGCGTTCGTCTTGGAGATCTTCTTCGACTCCAGGCGCTCCCGCTCCAGCATGTTGTAGAAGTCCATGTTGCCGCCGAAATTGAGCTGATAGGTGCGGTCCAGGTGCACGCCCCGATCCTTGAAGAGGTTGGCCAACACCCGGTGGGTGATCGTGGCTCCGACCTGGCTCTTCACGTCGTCGCCGATCACCGGTAGCCGTTTCTCGGCGAATCGCCGGCTCCAGTATTCCGAACTGGCGATGAAGACGGGAATGCCATTGACGAAGGCGCAACCCGCCTCCAGCACCTGCTCCACATACCACTTGGTGGCCATCTCCGAGCCGACCGGAAGGAAGTTGACGACCACGTCTGTCTGAGTCTCCCGCAGAATGCCGACAATGTCGTCCGTGGGACCGGGCGACTTCTTGACGACTGTGCTCACGTATTTGCCCAGGCCGTCGTGTGTCATGCCCCGCCAGACACGCACGCCCATGTGAGGCACGTCGGCGAAGCGGATGGTATTGTTCGGCGGTGCCCACATCGCCTCGCTCAGATCAAGGCCAACCTTGCCCTGAACGACGTCAAACGCTGCGGTGAACTCGATGTCCCGCACGTGATAGCCGCCGACAGACGCGTGCATCAAGCCGGGAATATCGACGTCGTCTTCGGCATCGCGATAGTACTGCACGCCCTGCACCAGCGCGTTGGCGCAATTGCCGACGCCGATGATGGCGACGCGCACCTTTTTATCGTTCTCAGCCATATTGCCGTCCTTCTCGTTTTTACCAGCGGGTGATGCGGCCGCCAGACCCTGCCGGCA
>JBFGLK010000604.1:0-2645 GCA_041576195.1 Promineifilaceae bacterium (SeqCode) | reverse complement strand
CCAGGGCGATCAGGCCGACGCCCACCGCTCGCAACGCTCGCCTTCCCCCGCTCACATTCCCACTCACTGCCTCTCCTCAACCTTCTCGCGGCGATGACACGATTATAGCAAACCGTTGCCCGCTTCAGGCCTGGCCCCGCATTTGCCGGTAGACGGCCACCGTTTGGGCCGCGATCTGCGCCTGCGAGTAATGGGCGGTCGCGCGCTCCCGCCCGGCGCGGCCGAGCGCCCGGGCACGACCAGGGTCCTCCAGCAGCGCGCGCAGGTGGCCGTGCAGAGCGGCCACATCTTCCTCCGGGAAGACCAGGCCCGCATCGCCGATGACGTGTGGGATCTCGCCGCTGTCGGCGCCGACGACGGGCACGCCACAGGCCATCGCCTCGATCAATACCCGGCCGAACTGCTCCATCCACTGCGGAGTCGTGCGCGAGGGCAGGACCAGGACGTCCAGCTGGCGCAGATAGGCCGGCATCTGATCGGATGGGATCACGCCGTCAAAGATCACCCGATCGGCGATGCCCAGAGATTCAGCCAGCGCCGCCAGTCGTGGCCCTTCCGGCCCCTCGCCGGCGATGTGCACGCGCCAGACCCCGGGCAGGCCAGCGGCGGCCCGCAGGAGCAGGTCCAGCCCTTTGGACCGCACCAGGCGCCGGCCGGTCGCGCCGATGGTGAACGCCCGACCGGCATCGCGCCCCTCCGCCGGCCGAAACTGCTCGATCGACACGCCGAACTGGGGGATAACCGTTGCCGGCCCCCGATACCCCTTCGCCCGCCAGACGTCGACGGCCGCCCTGTTGCCCATGATGGCGTGGTCGGCGCCGGCCAGCACCTGGCGCTCCATCCAGCTGAACGGGAATGGGTAGCGCTGGCGCAGGTTTTGCCAGGAGAAGAAGAGCGTGCGCGCCCCGTGGCGCCGCGCCGCGCGGAGAGCCAGATAGGTGGCCAGGTTGTACGGCTCCTCGTCCATGTGCAGGATGTCGGGGCGCAACGCCGCCAGGCGTGCCGGCAGCCGTGGGTAGTAGTGAAAGTGGTAGTGTCCGTTGAACCGGATCGGGTCGACGAGCAGCCGATAGCCCTCCAGGTGGCTGCGCTCCAGCGGCACCCGGCCCGCCGGATCGTCCCAGCTCGGCGGCACGATCACCACCAGCTCGATCCCGTCGTGCCTGGCGATCGCCTCCAACTTCGTCTGGTAGGCGCCGACCAGGCAGGCCTTGGATACCATCAGCACACGCATGCACATCTCCAGCCACTCCCGCAAGGCAGGGCAGCCCAAACTCAAACGCGGATGGCCGCGGTGTGACGAATCCGTTGACCGGGACCCGCGCTCTCCGTTTCATCCGCGTGCAACCGCGCTATGGGATTCTGGCGCCGCCGCAACGGGCGACACGGCGCCCCATGTCTCACGAGGCGCTAGGCCCTCCCTACCAGTGTGACGGCGCTTGTGAAGGTGACCTTAGTTTGCTATACTTGCCGCGTTTTGACAACCATGCGCCAGGGTATCCACCAGCTGTCTGTGCCCGCCCGCGACCCATCCCGCGCCGGATGGGTCTTTCTGCTATTGGCGCTCGTCGTCGGCGGCGCGCTCCGCTTCTGGGCGCTGGGTGACGCGCCGCCCGGGCTTTACCGGGACGAGGCGTTCAACGGCCTGGACGCCCTGGCCGTCCTCGACGGCGACCACGCCCTTTTCTTCCCGGCCAACAACGGGCGCGAGCCGACCTACATCTACCTGACGGCGCTGGCCGTGGCCCTCCTCGGGCGAACGGCGCTGGCCGTGCGCCTGGCGGCGGCGGTGATCGGCACCCTGACAACCGGGCTCATCTACCGCCTCGGCGCCGCCTGGTTCGATCGTCAGACGGGGGTGATCGCGGCCTGGCTGTGGGCGATCACCGTCTGGCCCGTCCACCTGAGCCGCATCGGTCTGCGCCCGGTGCTGCTCGTCCCGGCTCTGGCGCTCGCCTTCTGGCTCGGCCACCGGGCCTATCGGCGCGGCGGCCGCCGACGCTGGGCCCTCGCCGGGCTCGCCCTGGGGGCGACGGCCTACACCTACCTGGCTGCGCGCTTGGTCCCCGCCCTGATCCTGCTCTGGTTCGTCTATTTACTTCTCTGGCATCGCGAGACGGCCTGGCCCCGCCTGCGCGCTGGCCTGCCCTGGTACGTGGCCGCCGCCGGTCTGGCGGCGCTCCCGCTGGCCCTCGTCGTCCTGGGGCAGCCGGGCCTGGTGCTCGGCCGCGCCGGGCAGGTGTCGATCTTCGACCCGGCGGTCCACGGCGGCGACCTGGCCGGCACGCTCTGGCGCAATCTGTGGCGCGGGCTTGGCCTGTTCTTCTGGCGGGGCGACACCATCCTGCGCCACAATCCGCCCGGCCGCCCGCTCTTCGACCCGGTGATGGCCTTCGCCTTCATGGCAGGCGTCATCTGGTGCTTGCGCTTCTGGCGCCGGCCCGCCGCGGCAGGGGTTGTGCTGTGGGCGGCCGTTATGCTGGGCCCAACCGTCCTGGCCGCCGACGCCCCCCACTTTCTGCGCGCGGTGGGCGTCCTGCCGGCAGCCCTGTTGCTGGCGGCCATCGGGCTGCGCCGCCTGCTCGGGCCCGGCGCGCCGGCCTGGCGTCCCTTGCTCGTGACCGGGACGCTGGTCGTCAGCCTGG
>JBFGLK010000603.1:0-2656 GCA_041576195.1 Promineifilaceae bacterium (SeqCode) | reverse complement strand
TCGATGTAGCCGAGCACGCCGCGCACCTGCTGCAGCGTCGGATAGGTGATCGCGTCGCGACGGAGGGCCTCGGGCCAGCCATGCTCGTTGCGCAGGTCGAACCAGCGCACGGCCAGGATGTCGCCGCTCGTTTTCAGCTCCGGCTCGCTCCCCGGGCGCGCCTCGCCCGCCTCCACGCGGCACAAGTAGGTGCGGACGTGGTCGTAGGCGTCCCGTTCGTGCGCCGGCATCTCCAGCAACAGCCGCTCGACCCGCACGCGCAGGTGGGTCTCCTCCGCCATTTCCCGCCGCACGGCCTCGTGCGCCGATTCGCCGGGCTCGCGCCCACCGCCGGGAAAGAGCCAAAACCCAACGCCGGACGACTCCTGCCAGTAGAGCAGCAGGATCTCGTCATCGCGCACGATGGCGCCCTGGTAGCGGGTGAAGCGGGCCATGGTGGCTCGAATCATACGGGCCAGCGGCGCGCGGTGCAAGCGTCCGACGGCGCGCTTTAACCCGGGTTAACTCCGGATTTGACCCCCGATAAATGGGAAGTTGATCGCCACTTACTCTTTGATTAACCGCCTCACTTGATCTTGGCAGCCCGATCTTTCAGAATGTCCCCTGTCTGCAACAAGCAAATCGCATGTTCAAAGGGTTACTATGATTCCAGCACTATTGCTCGCTCTCCGCGAGGGGCTCGAGGCCGCGCTCATCGTGGGTATCGTCCTCGGCGCCCTGCGCAAGACCGGCGGCGAACGGCTCAAGCCCGTGGTCTGGGCCGGGACGTTGAGCGCCGCCGCGATCAGCCTGATCGGCGGCCTCGTGCTCTATCGCCTCGGCGCTGCGTTTGAAGGCACGGCCGAGGCCGTCTTCGAGGGCCTCACCATGCTCCTGGCCGCCGGCGTGCTCACGTGGATGATCTTCTGGATGCGCCGCCAGGCCCGCAGCCTGGGCGCCGAGCTGGAGGCCGACGTCCGGCAGGCGACGCGTGCCGGCAGCAAGATGGCCCTGTTCGCCCTGGCCTTCCTGGCCGTCGTGCGCGAAGGCATCGAACTGGCCCTGTTCCTCACCGCGACCACCTTCACGGCCGGGGAGCAGGCCACGCTGATCGGGGCCGCCCTCGGTCTCGTGGCCGCCATCGCCCTGGGCTGGGGCCTGTTCTCCAGCCTGATCCGGCTCAACCTGCGCCAGTTCTTCACCGTCAGCAGCGCGCTGCTCATCCTGTTCGCCGCCGGGCTGGTCGCCCACGGCGTACACGAACTGAACGAAGCCGGCTGGATTCCAGCCGTCATCGAGCACGTCTGGGACATCAACTTCCTGCTCGACGAGAACTCCACCCTCGGCCTGATCCTCAAGACACTCGTAGGCTACAACGGCAACCCGTCGCTGACGGAGGTGCTGGCCTACATTGGCTACTTCGTCGGTCTGGCGGGTCTGTTGCGCCGCGAGCGCGTCGCCCCGGCCCTCCAGGCCGCGTCTTCCCCCTGAGTGGCACGCTGGGACCGGTGGCCGGCTTCCTATGGCCGGTCGCCGGCTCCGCCGTGGTAGCAACCCGACCCCTCGAGGTGTCCATGGCGAAAACGTCCACCAACGCCGGCGCGTTGCCGCCTGGCGACTGTGGACGAGGCGACCATACGACGACTCGCTAAAGATCCCGCCGCGAGAAGCTCCACAACGCCAGGCCAAGGACGACCGCCACGTACAGCACGGCGTAGACGACCATGGCGTCGCTCGGCTGTGACACGACGGCGAAAGGCCCGATCTGGTCGAACGGGCCCGATGCCTCGGGCTGAAAGACCAGCGAGGCGCGGCGCCATAACACCTCGCCGGGCATGAGCAGGCTGGCCACAATGCCCAGGTCCACGGCCGTCTCGTTGCGCAGCAACGCTCCGACCTGTTCGACCCATCCCCCGATGAAAGCCAGGCCATAGAGCATGAAGGCCAGCGCGCCGTTGGCCAGCGTCGACAGGCGCGTCCCCCCAGCGATGCTCACGGTCATCACCGTGAGACCTTCGAGCAGCATGAACGCCAGACCCAGGGGGATGTTCTGCAGCAGGTAGCCGGAGCGCAAGAAGACGAAGAGGATGATCCCGCCTGGCAGCATGATCACGCCAGCGAGGATAAGCCCGGCGTAGCCAAGCCACTTACCGAGGACGAGTTCCCAGCGCCGCACTGGCTTGGTGGCCAGGGTGTCGATGGTATGTGAATCGATCTCGCCCGAGATGGCGTTTACCGACACGAGCACCGAGAGCATAATAATGAGGAAGTTGGTGGCGTAGAGCCCGGCCAGGGTAAGGAAGTTGAACAGGAACTGTGCCTGGCTGACCTGGCTTCCCGTGCGCTCGAACTCCTGGAAGATGAAGTGAAAGCCAAGGCTGAAGACGACGAGAAAGGCCAGCCCCAGCAGCAATCCGATCCACAGGATGCGCCGGCGCTGCGTTTCCTTGATAGTCAGGCGGGCGATGGTCAGGGTCGTCATGGCTGCTCCGGCGGGCCAGCCCCCATGATCTGGAGGAAGCGCTCCTCGAGCGAGAGGCGGACCGGGCTCAGCTCATAGAGGGGGTATCCCGCCCCAATCAACCAGGCCGCCAGCTCCGGCAGCCGATCCTCGTGGGCCAGGGACAGGCGGAGCCGGCCGGCCCGACGATCGCCGGGCAGTGCCGGCAACAACGTC
>JBFGLK010000602.1:0-2659 GCA_041576195.1 Promineifilaceae bacterium (SeqCode) | reverse complement strand
CGGCATCGATCGCGGCGCGGACATCGTCCGTGTCCACGATGTCCGGGCCATGGTCCGCGTGGCACGCATGTGCGACGCGCTGGTACGCCCGGTGCCCGGGGCATGAACGGAGCGGCCAGTCGTGCCTGACGTGCAGAACGCCAGGCAAGCGAGGCGCTTGCACGTAAGGAGTCTCTTATGATCAACTTCCAGATGGATGAAGAGCAACGGATGCTCACGGACGCCATCGGGCGGTTCGCGCGAGAGCGCGTGCGCCGCGTCCATCGCGATGCCGAAGAGGAAAAGCTCATTCCCCATGAGGTGATCGGTGGCGGCTGGGAGCTCGGTCTGCTGACGAGCAGCCTTCCGGAGGCGTACGGCGGCTTCGGCGACTATGCCGCGGTGACGCAGGTGCTGGCGCTGGAGGAGCTTGGCTGGGGCGACCTATCAATCGCTCTGGCGATCCTGACGCCAAATCTAGTCGCTATCCCCCTGATGTTGGCCGGTAGCGAGGCGCAAAAGGAGGCCTACCTGCCGCTGTTTGCCGAGATGGCGCCACCCCAAGTGACCGCCGCCCTCGTGGAGCCGCGCTTGCAGTTTGATCCGCGGCACCTGGAGACGACGGCCGAGCGGCAGGGGAACGAGTATGTCCTCAACGGCGCCAAGGCGATGGTGCCCCTGGCCGGCGACGCGACGCTCTTCCTCGTGTACGCGCAGGAAGGGGAAGGCGTGCAGGCCTTCCTGGTGCCCCGCGAGACGCCTGGCCTGACCGTCCGAGAAGGTGAGCAGCTGATGGGCCTGCGGGCCCTGCCGACGGCGCGCCTGGAGCTGACCGATTGCCGCGTGCCGGCAAGCGCGCGGCTGGGCGAGGATGCCGGCAGCGACTTCGACCTGTTGCTGAACCACAGCCGCATCGCCCAGGCCGCCCTGGCCGTCGGCATGGCGCGTGGCGCCTTCGAGTATGCTCGCGACTACGCCAAGACGCGCCAGCAGTTCGGCGAGCCGATCGCCCACCGCCAATCCATCGCCTTCATGCTGGCCGAGATGGCCATCGACGTCGACGCGGCCCGCCTTCTGGCCTGGGAAGCCGCCTGGCTGATGGATCAGGGGCAAGACGCCCTGCAGGCCACCGCGGTCATGAAGCATTACGTGGACGACATGGTTTTGCGCGTATGCGACCAGGCGCTACAAGTGCTCGGAGGCTACGGCTACATCCGAGAGTACCCGGTAGAACTGTGGCTGCGCAATGCCCGCGGTTTCGTCAACTTCGACGGGTTGGCCATGGCTTGACGGTCCCCGGATACGGGGCCACCGTCGGGAGGCACTTATGATCAGCTTTGAGATCCCCGAACGAATCACCAACGAGCTCCAGCTCGTCAAGATGGTTGCCGAGCAAGTGATGCGGCCGAAGTCCCGCTATTACGACGAGCACGAGCACGAGCGGCCGGTCGAGTACATCGAGATGATGTGGGGCTTTCTGCGGGAACAGAATAAGCGCCGCATCGATCGCATGCTCCACAGCGAGAACGGCGGCAACGGCAGCCGCGAGCCAGATCGGTTTGACTGGACTGTTCTCCGCCTGGTGCTGATCATCGAGCAGCTGAGCTGGGGCGATGCCGGCATGTACCTGTGTACGCCGGACCCCGCTCTCGGCGGCGCGGCGGTCGAGGCCGTGGGCACGATCGACCAGAAGGTCCGCTTCCTGAAGCGTTTTGGCGAGGGCAAACCCAAATGGGGGGCGATGGCCATGACGGAACCGGGCGCTGGCTCCGACACCAGCGCCATCCGCACGACGGCCGTGCTCGACGCCGAGCGCAACGAATGGATTCTCAACGGCGAGAAGATCTTCTGCACCAGCGGCGGATTGGCGTTGGACGAGTCTGACGGCTTCGTCGTCGTCTGGGCCACCGTCGATCCGAAGGCCGGCCGTAGCGGGATGAAGCCGTTCGTGGTGGAGGCCGGCACGCCCGGCGTGCACGTCGTCAAGGAAGAGCACAAGCTGGGCATTCGCGTGAGCAACACGGTGGCCATCAGCTTCCAGGACGCGCGCATCCCCTTCGACCACATCCTGGGTAGCCCCGAGGTTCAGCGCGTCGGTGCCGGCACGCGAGGCTTCAAGGGCGCCATGAAGACGTTCGACGCCAGCCGGCCGGCCGTGGCCGCCAGCGCCATGGGCGTGGCCCGCGCGGCGATGGAGTTTACCCGCGACACCCTGAAGGAAGCGGGCATCGCCGTCGACTACACCCGGCCGCGCCATGCCTTGACGGCGGTCGAGCGCGACCTGCTCGAGATGGAAGCGCGCCACAAGGCGGGCTGGCTGTTGACGCTGCGGGCGGCGACCATGATGGGCTATGGCGAGGGCAATCGGCTGGAGGCCAGCATGTCCAAGGCCCGCGCCGGCGAGACGGCCACCTGGATCACGCAGAAGGCGGTCGAGCTGCTTGGGCCGCTCGGCTACTCGCGAGAGTGGCTGGTGGAGAAGTGGATGCGCGACGCCAAGATCAACGACATCTACGAGGGCACGAAGCAGATCAACCTGCTGATCGTGGCCCGGAGCATTCTTGGCTACACGCGCAAAGAGCTAAAGTGACGGCGGCGTTGGCGCGCCGGCCGCCGGCCGGCCCCGATCAGTGGAGGGCGCATGGGCCCCTTTGACCTGGGCGACCGCGTCGCCATCGTG
>JBFGLK010000601.1:0-2676 GCA_041576195.1 Promineifilaceae bacterium (SeqCode) | reverse complement strand
TTGGCTCGGCCCTGTCGCTAACCGGCCTGGTGTGGCTGCTGCGCCACCGCGGGCGAGAATCAGGACATCTGCCTATGGCCGGCCGGCCGGTCCGCGGCTAGGCTGTTGCCAGACGTCTTTAGACCCCGCAGGTGTTCATGACCTGCGAGGTTTAAGAGACCTCGCGTTGGCCGCCGGCCGGTTGCTGATACATCTCCTTGTGATAAAATGCACATGCCTGTGCTGTGGCCATCCACAAGCTTCACAGATCGAAGATTTCTGACCGTTTCAACAGATAGATGACGCAGATTCCGGTAGCCTTGGGTATAATGCGCGCCGTGCCTGTGCTTCGCGGAGGTTGGCCATGCCGCCCCGTTTCTGGGAATCGGCAGCCCCACCAGTAGGCGGCATCGCTTGATTGCAGAACGACTGGGGCATCATCCGGAGGTTTGTAGGAAAACCGATGAATCACCGTAAACACCTCGGGATCGTGTCGCTGCTGGTGGTGCTGGGGACCGGCGTGACCTATCTCATCCTTGACGCCGTCTACACCCTGCCCCAGGCGGCCAGCGCCGAAGCCGGCCCGATCGATGAGCTCTTTCGCGGCCACTTCATCCTGATCTCCTTCCTCTTTGCCCTGGTCGTCACCTTCTTTCTCTATAGTCTGGTGGTCTTTCGCCGCCGGCCCGGCGAGGAAGGGGATGGCGAGTTTATCCACGGCAGCAACAGCCTGGAGGTGGCCTGGACGGTCGTCCCGCTCTTCCTCGTGGTGGGCTTCGGCATCTGGGGCTGGAACGTCCTGGACGAGATCACCCTGGAGCGACCGAGTGAGATGGTCGTCGAGGTCTATGGACAGAAGTGGCAATGGCAGTTCCACTACCCGGACATCGGTGAGCTGGCCACGACGCCGGACCTGGTGGTCCCGGTCGGCCAGCCGGTGCGCCTGGAGATGGAGTCGCGCGACGTGCTGCACTCCTTCTGGGTGCCCCAGTTCCGGGTGAAGAAGGACCTGCTGCCCGGGCGCAAGACGGTGCTGCGCATCACGCCGACGACTGCCGGCACCTTCCCGGTGATGTGCGCCGAGATCTGCGGCCAGCAACACGCCTATATGGTAGCCGACGTCCGCGTCCTCGAGGCCAATGCCTACGCTGCCTGGCGCGATGACCTGGCCGCCATCGCCAGCCTGCCGCCCGCCGAGCGCGGCCAGCGCCTCTGGCAGAACAACTGCTCGAGCTGTCACAGCCTCGACGGCTCGCCACTGGTCGGCCCGACCTGGCAGGGTATCTGGGGCCGTGAAGAGGCCCTCGATGACGGCACCTCGGTCATCGTCGACGAGGCGTACGTCATCGAGTCCATCTACAACCCCAACGCCAAGATCGTGGCCGGCTATCAGCCCAACCTGATGCCCCAGAACTATCAGGACCAGCTGTCTGACGAAGACGTGGCCAACATCATCGAGTTCATGAAGACGCTCGTCGCCGAGTAGCCTGCTCGTTTCGCCCAAGGAGACCTTCGATGCGTACGATTCTGCAGTTAGGGTTGGTTCGTGGCCTGGTCGGCCAGCTTGTCGGCACGCTGCTGGGCATCTTCCTGGTAGCCAGCCTGCGCGGCGCCACTGGGCTGGAGCCCAACCCGGAAGCTGGCTGGGTTGTCGGTGGCCTCCTGGGCGTCGTCGGCTTCCTGATCGCCGCCGGCGTCTTCACCGATTGGTTCAAGTGGATGGTCGGCCGCGAGACGCCCATGCACCACGGGCCGCCCGCCCATGCCCCGGCCTGGACCCGCTACTTCAGCGTCGACTACAACCACAAGGTCATTGGCATCCAATACGGCGTCACCGGCGTGATTGTGCTGCTGGTCGGCGGCCTTCTGGCCATCCTATTTCGGTTGGAGCTGGCCTATCCCGGCATCCAGTTCCTGAACCGACTCTCGGACACGCCGCTGGACTTGTACAATACGCTGTTCAGCGCCCACGGCATCATCATGATCGTCAGCATCTTGCTGGGCGTCGGCGCCATGATCAACTACCTGGTGCCGCTGATGATCGGCGCGTCGGACATGGCCTTCCCGCGCCTGAACGCCTTCAGCTACTGGATCGGGGTGCCCTCGTTCGTGCTCCTGGTCCTGGGTATGCTGGTCGGCGGCTGGGACACCGGCTGGGTCGGCTACCCGCCCCATAGCACCAGCACCCCTCTGATTGGCGTCAGCCTCTTCCTGCTGGGCTTCTGGGTCTTTGGCTTCAGCTCGATCGCCGGCGCGATCAACGTCCTGGTCACGGTGGTCACCATGCGGGCCAAGGGGATGAGCCTGTTCCGCATGCCCATTTTCGTCTGGTCGGCCATCGCCTCGGCGATCATCCAGTTCACCGTGACGCAGACGGTCGGCCTGGCCCTGCTCATGGTCACCACGCAGCGCCTGCTGGGCATGGGCTTCTTTGACCCGTCGGCGCCTGCCGGCATCCCCGGCGGCGACCCGCTGCTCTACCAGCACCTCTTCTGGTTCTACTCCCACCCGGTTGTCTACGTCTTCGTGCTGCCCGGCCTGGGCATCATCAGCGAGCTGTTGCCCGTCTTCAGCCGCAAGCCCCTCTTCGGCTACAAGTGGATCGCCCTCTCCAGCCTGGCCATCGCCCTGGTGGGCTTCATTGTGTGGGGCCACCACATGTTTACATCGGGTTACTCGGCTAGCCTTCGGGTGCCC
>JBFGLK010000600.1:0-2689 GCA_041576195.1 Promineifilaceae bacterium (SeqCode) | reverse complement strand
CTGGCATCGGCAACTCGACGATTATGTCGGGCCGTGCCCTCAACGAGAACGGCAGCGGTTCGACGTCCGACATCGCAGACGCAGTCACGTGGGCCGCAGACAACGGTGCTCACGTCATCAACATGTCTCTCGGTGGCGGTGGCTACACGCAGACGATGAACCTGCGCGGGGGCATGATCGACTGGAAGCGCAACGGCCTCCCCACCCACCACGGCGGCTGACGCCCGCCCCCCGCTCCTCACCCGCGGTGGCGAGGGCCCCACCTCGCCACCCACTTGCCCGGCGCCCCGGAAAGTGGCATAGTAGGCCCACAGCTTGCGCCGGGACCGTCGGCAACGCACCCCTCTTTCACGACTGGCACATTGCCACCCGAACATCGCTACACGCAGGTCGTCAGGTGCCCGGCCCGTCCCGGCATGGGGCCGGAGCGGCCCCCACAGGGGGCCACCCGGTTGAGGAGAAACCAGGCTCGCCATGGACCGTCAGTGGTCGGCCGCCAGCCGACTGTTCATCCTGATCCTGCTCATCGCCGGCGGAATCTGGCTGGCCAGTGGCATCATGCCGCTGCTGCAGGCCATCGGCATCGCCGCCCTGCTCGCCCTGCTGCTGAACCCCCTCGTCAATGGGCTCATGCGCCTGACGCGCCTGCGTCGCCCCCTGGCCGCCACGCTGATCTTCCTCGTCGTCCTCGCCCTGCTGATCGGCCTGCCCGTCTGGATGGGCAGCCTGGCCGTGGCCCAGATCACGCGCCTCGTGGCCGATCTCTCGGCCGCCGGCGCGGCCATCCAGGAGTGGCTGCTCCAGCCCATCGACATCCTCGGCTACCGGCTGGAGCCCCAGGCCGTCCTCGGCGACTTTGAAAACCTACTATCGGACACCCTGGCCACGCTGCCGCGCGGCTCGCTCAACGTCGTCTCCGTGGTTACCACCAACCTGCTCTGGGCGCTGACCGTGGTGGTGACCCTCTACTATCTCCTCAAAGACGGCCACAAGGTCAAGCCGTGGCTCGCCAGTCTGGCGCCGGAGCCCTATCGGCCGGAGTTCGACCGCCTCCTCGACGAGATCGATACCATCTGGGGCCGCTTCCTGCGCATCCAGGTAGGCCTCTTCTTCCTGCTGACGCTGCTGCTGGCCATCGGCACCGGCCTGGTCATCTTGCTGTTTCGCACCGGCCTGATACGCCTCTCGCCGCTCGGCTTCATCCTGCTCCTGATCCTCGTCTACACCGCGATCCAGCAGGTGGACAACCTCTGGCTGCGGCCCCAGTTCATGAGCCGGCACCTGCGGCTGCACCCGGCCATCGTCTTCGTCGGCCTGGTGGGGGGCCTGGCCTTCAGCGGCCTCGTCGGCGCCATCGTGGTCGTGCCGGCCATCGCCACGGCCCGCGTCGTCGGCGGCTACCTCCATCGGCGCCTGCTCGGCCTGCCCCCCTGGCCCGCCGGGGCGGCCACGGCCACGGCTGCCCAGCCGGCGGCCGCCCTGGCCCCGGGGGACGATGGGGCCGCCTCGTCGGCGGACGAGCCCGCCCAGGGAGCGCCAGAACCAGCGGCGGACGGCTCGAGCCAGGCTGCCCTCTCCTGACAGGCAGGTAGCCGGGGGGCTGGTTTGCCCCCGCCGACCATCGCCTCGACTCCGCGGCGCCAGGACCGGCGTTCCCGGGCCCGTCGTGAATCCCCAACCTTGCTTGTAGTCCACGGGAGCCGGTAACCTGGGCCGTCCGAACTGGGTCTCTCCATCACGACCGAACTGTGCGGACCGTGGCCGATTACCGGCCAGGGAGCGACGCCGTTGGAACCGTTGGAAGCGCTGGTGCGCGCCGCGCAACAAGGCGACGACGATGCCTTTGCCAGGCTGGTCGAGCGCTTTCAGGCGTTCGCCTACGCCACTGCCCTCCGCTGGCTCGAGCAACCGCAGCTGGCCCAGGACGTCGCCCAGGAGGCGTTCATCGATGCCTACCGCTGCCTGCCGGCATTGCGCGAGCCGCGCGCCTTCCCCAGCTGGCTGCGGCGTATCGTCTTCAAGCATGCCGATCGCCAGCGACGCCGGCGCCAGCCAGACGCGCTCGACGACGTGGAAGCGCGCCGCCTGGTCGCCGCCACGCCAGGCCCGGAGGGCATGCTGGAGCAGTGGCAGCGCCAGCAGGCAGTGCGCGCGGCCATCGCCGCCCTCGCGCCGCCCTACCGGCAGATCACCACGCTCTTCTACCTGCGGGAACGCTCCTATGCGGACATCGCCGGCGAGTTGGACCTGCCCCTGAGCACGGTGAAGAAACGGCTCTATATGGCCCGCCTACAACTCAAGGAGAGAATCGTCACCATGAGACCACCGACCCCGAACGCGGCCCAGAACGACACCCTGACCGAGCGCGTGCGCTTCTTCCTCGCCCTGAAGCGAGGCGACCTGCTCCAGGTCGGCCAGTCACTCCGCCGCCTACCGGCACTGATCACGGCAGAGACCGAGTGGGGCGAGGGCTCCGACGGTTGGTACTGGCCCCTGGGCAACACGGCCCTTGGCTGGGCTGCCGGCACCGGCGATGAGCCACTGGCGGCGCTGCTGCACGAGCACGGCGCCCCACTCGACGAACCGGACGCCCGCGGCCAAACCCCTCTGGTGCGCGCCGTCCAGATGGGCCAGGCCGGCATGGCCCGCTGGCTCCTGAAACACGGCGCCGACCCGAACCGGCGCACCG
>JBFGLK010000599.1:0-2692 GCA_041576195.1 Promineifilaceae bacterium (SeqCode) | reverse complement strand
TGGGCCAACCATTATCCGGCCGGGCGCGTGACGCTCAATGGGGTGACGGTGCGCCGCTTTCCCGTGGATCGGCAGCGGGATTGGCGCCGGGCGGCCCGGCTGACGAACCGGCTGCTCCACGGGCCCCAGGCGCTGGCGGAGACGGAGCGTTGGATCCGGGAGCAGGGCCCGTACTCGACCCCCCTGCTCCGCCATCTGGCCGAACATGCCGGCAGTCACGATCTCTTCCTCTTCTTCACCTACGTCTACGCCACGACCTATTTCGGACTGCCGCTCGTGGCCGAGCGCGCCGTCCTGGCGCCCACGGCGCACGACGAGCCCTACCTCTACCTCGACGCCTTCCGGGGGACGTTCCGCGCCCCGCAGCTCCTGATTCACCTGACTGAGCCCGAGCGGGACCTGGTGCGCCGAGCGATCGGGCCGCCGTTGCCGCCCCAGCTGGTCGTCGGCCTCGGCCTGGACGCGCCGGCGGCGGGCGCGGTGTCCGGCGAGCGTTTCCGCCGCAAGTACGGTGTGGACGGACCGTTTCTCCTCTATGCCGGGCGCATCACCGAGTCGAAGAGCATCGACCGGCTCCTGGACTACTTCGACCGCTTTCGCCGTGAGCACGCCGGGCCGTTGCAGCTGGTGCTGCTGGGGCAAGCCTACATGCCGCTGCCGGCACGCCCCGACCTCGTGGCGCCGGGCTTCGTCTCCGAGCAGGACAAGTTCGACGCGTATCAGGCGGCTACCCTCTTTGTCATGCCCTCGGCCTATGAGAGCCTGTCGCTCGTCTGCCTGGAGGCGTGGGAGATGGGCACCCCGGTGCTGGTCAACGGCGACTCGGCTGTGCTGCGCCATCAGTGCCGGCAGAGCCAGGGCGGCCTCTACTACACCCGTTACGAGGAGTTCGCCGCCGCGCTGGCCCGCTTGCTGGCGTCCCCGGACCTGCGCCGGCGCCTGGGCGAGGCCGGCCGGCGATTCGTCCGCGCCACCTATCATTGGGACGTCGTCATGGCCCAATATCAGGCCATCCTGGACACGCTCCGCGCCCACGATCGACCGGCCGCCACCGCGGACGACCGCCCGTCGCCCCCAGCTGAATGACAACCCGGATGGGCGAATGTCGACGCGCCACCACTCACAGAGCCACCGGACGCCGACCTAAAGTGGGTCATTGGGTTCTCATTCATCCCCCGAGATTTGGCATTTTTCGCACAGTAGGGGTCTAATTCCCGTTGTTGCCGGCGAGGCGTGCCAGCCAGCCTCCGCAAGTAGCGGCTCTGACCCGTCAAGCCGGCGACCGCCCGGGCGAGTCAAGACCTGACTGATCTCTCGGTCATCTGCTACGGTTGCGGCTCGCCTGCATCAATGCCTGTCGTGCCCTGCACGCCAGGGGGCATACGGTCTTCAAGAGGCCGGATGTGCCCGGAAGCCCGGGGTGCGCTCATCGTTCTCAGGGAGGAACAGCAAGCCATGGCCAGACGGACTTCGCCACAGAAGCTGGTCCTTGGCCTTATCCTCTTGCTCGCCGCGTGGACCGCGTTGGCGCCCCATCTCGAAGGTGGCCAAATCGCGCCGGAGGGCGTGGAACCGCGGAAGTGGGAGCTGGACCTCTCGGCGTACAGCCGACCGTGCAGCAATGGCACCCTGGACTGCCAGTTCAGCTCGCCGGCTATCGTCGATCTCGACGACATTGGCGCGCCCGAAGTGCTCGTGGCCACGAACAAGGGCTACGTCATTGCCATTCGCGGCAACGGCACCATCTACTGGACGCGAGACGTCGCCCCCGCCTTCGGCATGGCGGCGGGTTCGCAGGAGATCGTCTCTTCCCCCGCTGTAGCCGACATCGACACGGACGGCCGGCCCGAGATCGTCGTGGGCGTGGGTCACACGCGGGTCAGCTGCACGGCAGGGCAACAGGGCGGCGTCATCGTGCTGGAGCACACCGGCGCCGTCAAAGCGGGCTGGCCGCGAGTGAGCGCGGACGAGAATGGTGACGGCTGCCCGGACAGTGTGGCCAGCACGCCGGCATTGGGCAATCTCGACGGTGACCCGCAGCTGGAGATCGTCGTCGGCGGCTTTGACAAGCGCGTGCGCGCCTGGAACCACAACGGCTCTCCCGTGCCCGGCTTCCCCCCTGACAGCTACCATCTTCTACGCTTCCCTACCTGGTCAAACCTGGTGGGGCGCCTGGCGGACACGATCTGGAGCTCCCCGGCCATCAAAGACCTGAACCGGGACGGCGTGACGGATATCATCATCGGCGCCGATGAGGGTAACTTCGACGCCCGCTTCGGGGGCGACGCCGGGGGCTGGACCTGCCCCTACGCTCCTCCCCCGAACGGGACTCCAGGCTATTGCGGCGGATCGCTCTACGCGATCGATGCCACCGGTAACCTGCTGCCGGGCTTTCCCCGATACACGCTGGAGACCATCGCCTCGTCACCCGTCGTCGCCGACCTCAACGAAGACGGCTTCCCCGAGGTCTACGTCGGCACCGGAACGTTCTACTACAACAACAGCCCGGATCGTCCGACGAACGGGTTCGTCCTCAACGCCTGGGATCACGAAGGGCAACCGCTGCCCGGCTGGCCGCGCGCGCTCGGCGGCGCGGTGCCGGGCTCCCCGGTCGTCGGCGACATCACCGGTGACTCGCAGCCGGAAATCATGGTGGCGACTTGGGACTCGCGCATCTACGCCTTCTATCCCA
>JBFGLK010000598.1:0-2697 GCA_041576195.1 Promineifilaceae bacterium (SeqCode) | reverse complement strand
CCGGGCATCGACCAGCGGATGCTGGTGATCGAGGCCTCCGGTCACGTCGAGCCGCCGAAGCGCTATCTCAACCGCTTCGGCCAGTTCCTCGAGCATTCGCCCTATTGCGAGCGCGACATCCGGCCGCCGGACGGCCTCATCACCTACGACGAAGCCGGCGAGTTCGAGGTCCACGTGCGGGCGCGGGACACCATCACCCGCTTCGTCTACGATCACCACCCGCTCGACGTCGTTGGCTGGGACGGGCATCTCTGGCCGTTCGCCTTCAACATCGAGGACTTCGAGCCGATCACCGGGCGCGTCCACCAGCCCCCGCCCGTGCACCAGACCTTTGACGGCCCCAACTTCGTCGTCTGCTCCTTCGTGCCCCGGCTGTTCGACTACCATCCACTGGCGATTCCCGCCCCCTACAACCACTCGAACGTCGACTCTGACGAAGTGCTCTATTATGTCGAAGGCGATTTCATGTCGCGCAAGGGCATCGAAGTCGGCTCATTCACCATCCACCCCAATGGCATCCCGCACGGACCTCATCCCGGCACCTATGAGGGCTCGATCGGCAAGGAGCGCACCGAGGAGCTGGCGGTCATGATCGACACCTTCTATCCCCTGCGCCTCACCCGACACGCCCTGCCTTATGAGGACGAGGGCTACGCCTACTCATGGGCCGGAAAGTAAGATGATCGTCGACCCGGCCACGCTGACCTCGCAGGAACGCTACAAGCTGATCATCGGCTCGGTGTTGCCCCGGCCCATCGCCTGGGTCAGCAGCATGGATGCCGAGGGACGGCTTAACCTCGCCCCGTTTTCGTATTTCACGGCTGTCTGCGCCACGCCGATGACCCTGCTCTTCTGCCCCGGCGTGCACCCCTGGGGCGAGCGCAAGGACACCTGGCGCAACATCGAGGCCGTGCCCGAGTTCGTGATCAACCTGACCAACGAAGAGACCGCCGAGGCAATGAATCTGTCGGCCACGATCCTGCCGGCAGGCGAGTCCGAGTTTGCCTGGGCCGGCCTGACGCCCGCGCCCAGCCAGACGATACGCGTGCCCCGTGTGGTGGAAGCGCCCATTGCCTTCGAGTGCCGGCTGCAGCGGATCGTCGTGGTCAGCGATCGACCCGGAGGCGGCGCCGCCATCTTCGGGGAGGTGCAGGCCGTGCACATCCGCGACGACATCTATCGCGACGGCTACGTCGACCGCGACGCCTTTCGCCCAATTGGCCGGCTGGCCGGCAACGACTATACGCGGATCGGCGAGGTGTTTCGCATGAGCCGCGTGCCGCCGCCGGAGCCTCCGTCCTGACAGCCGACGGGCGCGTCCGAGAGGTAAGCCCGGCGCCGACCGTCGCGTCAAGAACCGGACCTTATTGTGATGGCACCGGGAGTGCGACATGACCCTGACTGATATCTGGCTGATGCCTCTGATCATCCTGCCGGGCGTCGCGCTGCTTATTATGTCGACTTCACATCGCTACGCCCGCATTCATGACGAAATCGAACATCTCGGCGAGAGCGCCATCGCCAGAGCAGACGTCGGCGACCTGGCAGGAACCGAACTCCTGGCCCATCTGCACCGCCGCGCAACCTACTTCCGAGATGCGCTCATCAGCCTCTATGTCAGTGTGGTGTTGTTTGCCAGCGGCAGCATCCTCGGCGCCATCGGCTCGGTGTTGGAAGTGCGTGCCAACTGGGTGGTCCTGGTGGTAGCGCCCGGCGGCATACTGGCCCTGATCTTCGGCGCGGTCATCCTGACGCGCGAGACCATTCTCTCGCTCACCATCATCGAACACCACCTGGACACTCTGCGAGGCAGCAAACCATGAGATTGCCCAACAACGGCGCCTGGCCGGAAACAAGCCGTCACCTGCATCAGGCTGCGCGGCTGATTGAGCTGGTGCGCATCCTCACCCTCGAGCCACGCGCGCTCTACCTGCAGCTGGCGCTGGAGCCGCGGCCGGGCGGGCTCAGCGGCGGCCGCCTGCCGGAAGGCGGCGAACTGACCCTGGCATTCGCCGCCGGCGAGCTGCGTTTCGAGGGGACGGCGGGCGACGAGGCGCGCTGGTCGTTGCCGGCATACACGCAGGCCACGCTGTTGGAGGCGCTGCTGAGCACCTTGGAAGACGCCGGCGCCATCGCGTTGCCGGCAGGCGGCGAAAGCCACACCGACCGCCTCTTCGCCGCCCTCGACGGACGCCGGGCGGTGCCTGCCCGGGCCGACGTGACGGGCGGTGAGACGTTGTCGCTCGACCCGGAGACAGCCGCCGCCTACGCAAACGTGCTCGACGACGTCTTCGATGGCATGGCCCGATTCCGGGCCCGCCTGGCCGGCACGATGTCCCCCGTCGTCGTCTGGCCCCACCACTTCGACCTCTCCTGGCTCTGGTTTCACGGCGACGCGCTCGACGACTATCAACCACACCTCAACTTCGGCTTCGCCCCGTTCAGCGACGGTCTGCCACGCCCCTATCTCTACGCCTATGCCTACCCCTATCACGAAGGCGCCAGTCCGCCCACCCTGCCTGCGCCGGCTCGCTGGCACACCGCTGGCTGGACCGGCGTCGTCCTGGAGCTGGACGACATCCCGGCGGATCTCGATCTGGCCCGCCATGTCGAGCGCACGGCCGCGGCGCTCTTCCCGACGCTGAAGGGGATGCTGGACCTGGCATGAGACCCTTTCCCCGCTACGTGGGCCCGGTG
>JBFGLK010000597.1:0-2698 GCA_041576195.1 Promineifilaceae bacterium (SeqCode) | reverse complement strand
CGCCGGGCGGCCGCCGCGCCATAGGCAAATGTCGTGTCTTCGGAGGAACGGCCGGGGGAACTCCCCGGCCGTCCCCCCGTCCAGTATAATGATGGCGACACCGCGGATGGGCCGCTCGGCCCCCATTGGAGATCGTCATCATGGCCGCACACCCGCCCGACGCCGACACCATCGCCTGCCCCTACTGCGCGGAAACGATCAAGGCGGCGGCGATCGTCTGCCGCTACTGTGATCGCCCCCTGCCCGGGCACGAGGGCCACGTCCCCCCCACCATCGGGCCGGCGGCCGATCCCGCCGCCGGCGCGCCCGGGGGGCCCTTCCCCATCAGCCTTGAGCACGTGCGGTTCGCGACGCGGGGCGCGGCGGCGACCAGGAAAAAAGGCCTTCTCAGAGAAACCTACTACGGCCGTGGGTTCGGCTTCTCCTTCGCCGTGGTCGATGTAACCGGCGCTGCGATACGCTGCGACGGGGAGTTGTCGATCGCCCTCGTGCCCGACCGCAGTGGATTCACCATGGCCTATGCGCCGGCGTTTGGCGCGGACGAGCGCGGGATCGGCGGGGCCCAGCGGGAAGCGATCTTCTTCAAGAAGGTGACGATCCGGGCGGGCGACTTCGCCGGGGCGCCAGCCCCGGAGAGTGGTGCCGCCGCGGACGAGCCGCTCCGCGAGGGGCCGATCTACGCGTTTGAACATACCGAGCCGCCGATCTTCAGCCACCACAGCTACGACGTTACGCTCCATCTGTGGTTCCAGCCCCATGCCGGCAAGCTCTTCTACGCCAACGCCCGGACCCGCTGGAGCCCCTAGACGGCCCTCTGGGTACCCCTCCGCCAGTCTCCCCAATAGCCCGGGCTCTACGAGACTTCGTAGCGGCAGCCAGATATACTCCAGAGTAGGGTAGCCACAATGGGGTTGTCATGGGCGCGGCCAGATCCACCCGTCGGCTCGTCTCCAGTTTCGCCTTCCTCTTCCTGGCGTTGGCCTGGCTGTCGTCGCCACGGGCAAGCGCGCTGAGTCTGGGATCATGGCCGGATGGCCGCCCATTGGCCCAGGGAAACACTAACGCGAGCCGCACTCCCGTCACGGTTCAGGCGCCGCCGATCACAAGTGCCGGCACCGAGGTCGATCCGGGCTGCGAGGAGTACGGCGCATGGACGACGCAAGCAAACCCGCGGACGGACACGATGTCCATGAACAACCACGACTTCCCGGAGGGCAGTGACACGACCTACTTCATGACATACCTCCCCTCCTCGCCGCTCGGCGTAGTGGTCACCATCGCCGGTCGCTACCCCCGCGCGCGCTACGTCTCCTTGCAGGTGTATGTGGGCGACATCCTGCTCGACTCCGTGACCGGCACGGCGATTCAACCGGATCCGGGCCAGAACAACCCGTTCGTGAGCGGTATGGAACAGGGCACATTCACCGCGTACCTCATCTACGGGCAGAAGCCCTCCAATCCGGCGCCGAACACGATCTACACGCACGGTTTCGCCGAGGTGACGTTGATCTATCGCCTCTACCACACGACCGATCCGGACAGCCCGGCGGGCGAAGCGTATGACCCCGTGTTGCCGGACGTCTGGTTGGACGGCATATACCTGTCGTCGTGCCCGCCGCGCCCCGTCATCTACCCGGAAGACCTCACCCCGTGGGGGCGGCTGAGCAACGGTGACTGGATCGGCACACCACCGACACCAGACCTGCAAATCCCCGCCCAAAATCCGCCGCCTTGGTGGATTACTGGCCCCTGGGGTACCCACTACTTCCCTAACGCCGACAACTACTACTTCGCCACCATGCTGAGCCGGGAGTTTCTTTCGCCCAATACTGAGGACGACTTGTTCGTGCTCCAGTTCAATACCCCAGGCTTCCCCACCACGAGAGCGGGCGAGCCCGCCTGGCTCAACAGGCAGGTCCGCTTCTGGTCCGTCTGCACCGATGACCCGTACACGACGAACGTGAACCGGTGTGTGCCAGATAGCGACGCGCTCGTCGATAGCTACGGCTTTGCCACGTTCGTCATCTCGGACCCGGGCGGCAAGCCGAGCGACGCGGCGTTGGCCCAGTTCCATGCCCGCTGGCTCCCGTGGGGCGCCCTGGCCAGCGAGGAAGACGTGATGACCGATCGCCAGGGCCAATCCTGGGGCGCGGACACGCCGCTGCACTACTACAATCTGGTGCTCTATCGCCAGACGAGCGCCCAGGACTGGTTCGTCCGCTCGATGAAGAACATCTCGCAATATCCCTGGACCCTGCAGCCGGCGCTCATGGGCCCCTACTGGCCGGTGAGCGGCTACTGCGCGACGGAGGAGTTCGAGGCCGCGGGCCTGGCCTGCATCCTGGAGTGAGACCGGGTGCCGCGGCACAATTCCTTGTGCTCTTCACGCCCGCCGATCTCGAC
Organism: Promineifilaceae bacterium (SeqCode); assembly: GCA_041576195.1. Taxonomy (GTDB): domain Bacteria; phylum Chloroflexota; class Anaerolineae; order Promineifilales; family Promineifilaceae; genus JAGVTM01. Next base: position 295 of record JBFGLK010000597.1, on the reverse strand, counting down.
GCGGAAGTCCTGGCCTGGCTCCAGGCTTCCGGATGAGCGCGGTGTCTTTCCGACAGCCCTCCGCCTGAAAACCCCACCGATTCGCCCGCAGCCCCCACGCGTCTGAAGACCCCGCAGTTTGCCAGAACTGCAGGGTCTCTAGACCTCGATCGCCGGCCAGAGCCTACCCGCCGGCCGGCCGCCGCGCCCTAGGCAGATGTCCTGTTTTCTCGGACACTGCCGGGGCGATTCCCCGGCAGTCCCCCTACGGGCGGTAACGATACCTCCGGCCGGGCACGGTCTGAATCCGGCGCGG
>JBFGLK010000596.1:0-2733 GCA_041576195.1 Promineifilaceae bacterium (SeqCode) | reverse complement strand
GGATAGGCGCCCTCCCCCGACAAAGGAATTGACCCGGTGAAGCTGTTCTCCCTGTTCCGCAAGGGGCCACCCGAACCCAAGCCGCCGCGCATTATCGAGGCGGTCGACGATGATTTCCGGTTGCAGGTCTTGGAGCGGTCGCACAAGCAGGCGGTCCTGGTGGACTTCTGGGCCGCGTGGTGCGGTCCGTGCCGGCAGCTCAGTCCCATCCTGGAGAAGCTGGCGCTCGAGCCAGATAGCCCTTTCGTGCTCGTCAAAGTGAACACCGAGGCCAATAGCCACTCCCCGGCGCGCTATCGCGTCCGGAGCATCCCGGCCGTAAAGCTCTTCCGCAACGGCCATGTCGCGGCAGAATTCAATGGCGTGATGCCTGCGGAGCGCGTGCGTCACTTTCTGCGTGAGTCCCTGGCGAAGCCGGCGCCGGCCCCGAAGATCCAGGTCAGTGTGGATCCGGATGAGCGTCTGACGCAAGCCCGGAGACACCTGAGGCGAGCGCGGGGGTTTCCGGCCTTCGTCTTGCTATCCGATTTCCCTTCCGGCGTCGGTGCCGAGGAGGCGGCGCGACTGCTCCCCCTGGCGCGATTCCTGGTTGACATGGCCGATGGGGACGCCTATACGGGCCATCCGGAGTTGGACGAGGCGCATCTGGCCGCGCTGGTTGCGCTGGAGAAGGGCCGGCCCCAGGCGGCGGCCGAGAGGCTCGTTGAAGCGTGGTCACTGGCGGGCTCAGCGACGACGGCGTCTGTCATGCAAGCCCTGGCCGCCTACCTGGGTGACGACCATCCGATGTCGGAGAAGCTGCTGGCGACGGCCGGCACGGAGGCCACCCGGTGAGCGCCAGCTCCGCGGGCCATGACGCCAACCTGGCTCTGTTTATCACCTGCCTGGTGGACCAGGTTATGCCGGAGGTGGGCGTCGCCACGGTGCGCTTGCTGCGTCGTGCCGGCAGGCGGGTCGCCTTCCCCGAAGCACAGACGTGCTGCGGACAGCCGTTTTTCAATAGCGGCTTCCTGCCGGAAGCCCGCCGGCTGGCCCGCCAGACCATCGAAGCGCTCGAACCCTATGGTGCGGTTGTGGCCCCTAGTGGATCGTGCACGGCCATGATCCGGGTCGAATACGTGCACCTGCTGGCCGACGATCCGTCATGGCACGCGCGAGCCGTGCGCCTGGCAGAGAAGACGTTCGAGTTGAGCGAGTTCCTGTCACAGGTGTGCCGGTGGATGCCCGCTAGCCCAAGGGGCGGTGAAGATCCTTCGGCTGTCACCTACCACGACTCCTGCCACATGTGCCGCCTCCTGGGGTTGCGGGACGAGCCTCGCACGCTCCTGCGCGCTGCAGGACGTCGGGTGGAGGAAATGGCCGAGTCGGATCGCTGCTGCGGATTCGGCGGCCTATTCTCGGTGCGCCTGCCCGAGATCGCCAACGCCATGTCGCGGGAAAAGCTCGACCAGGCCCGGGCCAGCGGGGCATCCACGATTGTGACGGCGGATCCCGGCTGTCTCCTGCAGCTTCGTGGTCTCGCGCCGGAGGGCTTGACGATCGTGCACCTGGCCACGCTCCTCGAGGAGGCAACGCGATGAGCGCCACCGGGGCGACGGTCGAGCAGTTCCGGGCTGCCGCGCGCGTAGCCATTGCCGACATCAAACTGCAATCGGCATTGGAGGGGGCCACATCGCGCTTCACGAGCGCGCGTGCCGGCGCGCTGCAGGCGCTGCCCGACGCCGGCGCGCTCCGCGACCATTTCAAGCGTCTGCGTTCCGCCACGCTGGCGAACCTGGCAGAGCATCTGGAACGTTTCGAGGCGGCGGCTGTGGCAGCCGGTGCCCATGTCCACTGGGCCCGCGACGAGGCAGAAGCGCGACAGGTCGTCGTCGACATCGCCCGCCGGCACGGGGTTACGCTTGCCGTCAAGAGCAAGTCGATGGTCAGCGAGGAGATCCGCCTCAATGACGCCCTCGAAGCGGCCGGAGTGCGCGCAGTAGAGACCGATCTGGGCGAGTGGCTCATTCAGCAAGCAGGTCAGCCACCGTCCCACATCATTGCACCGGCGATTCACCTGACGCGCGCGCAGGCTGCCCGGTTGCTGAGTGCGGCGGCCCGGCGCGAGCTGGACGCGGACGACATCCCCGCTCTGGCCGCGGAAGCGCGTCGCCAGCTGCGCGAGGAGTTCCTGGCTGCCGGCATGGGGATCAGCGGCGGCAATGTGCTCGTGGCGGAAAGCGGCAGCCTGGTGCTGGTCACGAACGAGGGCAACGGCCGCATGGCCACGTCGGCGCCGCCGGTGCACGTAGCCGTCGTCGGGCTGGAGAAGATCACGCCGACGTGGGACGAGGCCGCCGTCTGGTTGGCCCTGCTCGCCCGCAGTGCGACAGGCCAGCCCATGAGCGTTTACACCAGCATCATCACCGGTCCCAGGCGGCCGGACGACGTAGACGGCCCGGAAGCCGTGCACATCGTGTTGCTGGACAACGGTCGCAGCGAGTTGATCGGTGGTCCGTTTGAGGAGATCCTCCAGTGCATCCGGTGTGGCGCTTGCCTGAACGTCTGCCCGGTGTACCGGGAGGCCGGCGGTCACGCCTACGGCAGTCCATACAGTGGGCCGGTCGGCGCTGTCGTCTCGCCGCTGCTTTTCGGGCTCGAGACCTACGCGGCCCTTCCGCATGCCAGCACATTGTGCGGCGCCTGCCTGGACGTATGCCCGGCGCGCATCGACATTCCCCGCATGCTGCTGGC
>JBFGLK010000595.1:0-2734 GCA_041576195.1 Promineifilaceae bacterium (SeqCode) | reverse complement strand
TGCCGGCCCGGGGCCAGAGCGACAGGAGGCCGGCCAGGCCCGCGCCGGGCCGGCGCGCCAGCCAGGCGACGAGCCCGCCGCCGGCCAGGAGCAAGAGCTCGTTGGCGCCCACGAGATAGAGCGCGAGGACGGCCACGCCCACGGCGACCAGGCGCGGCCCACGCAGTGCCGCCCGCCCCAGCTTCCACAACGCCTGGAGCACGATGGCGATGATGACCGGCTTGACGCCGTAGAGCAGGGCGTCGCCCGCCGGGGTGGCGCCGTAGCGCACGTAGGCCCAGGCCAGGACGCCGACGATGAGGGCTGCCGGCAGGATGAAGCACGCGCCGGCCAAGAGCAGGCCCCGCCAGCCGCCGCGCTCATAGCCCACGTGGATGGCCATCTCCGTCGAGTTGGGGCCGGGGATCAGGTTGGTGGCGCCGACGAGGTCGAGGAAATGGCTCTCGTCCATCCAGCCGCGGCGCGTCACCACCTCGTCGTGCAACATGGCGATGTGGGCCGCCGGCCCGCCAAAGGCGGTGAAGCCCAGGCGCAGGAAGAGGCGGGCGATCTCTCCCAGGGCGCGGGGGTCGGGGGCGGACATGGGGGCATTATACGCCGCGAGCCCACTGGACACACGGGTGGGGCCGGGTGGCGGCGAGATGGCGCCGCGATGGGGTCGGGGTCTGGCACGCATGCAGCCGCCGCCCCTGGGCCGCACTCCGGGCAAAGGCGGGTCGGCTATAATGGACGGCAGGGCCGGGGGCGACCATCTGGGACCCGGCGAGGAGGCGCGGTGCACCCCAATCTGATCGCCTATGCCGCGGCGCGCGAGGCGCTGTTGCGGCGGGTTGCCGCGAGTCTGGAGGCCGACGAGCGCGTGGTGGCCGCCTGGCTGAGCGGCAGCCTGAGCCGCGACGGGGGCGGCCATGCCGACAGCGACATCGACCTGGACGTCGTGCTGACCGACGCGGCGGCGGTGGCGCTCTGCCGGCGGTCGCGCGTGGTGGCCGGCGAGACCACGCCCGAGCGGCTGGCCTTCTTCGCCCGTTTTGGTCGCCCTGTCCTCGTGCACGTGAACCATCACAATGCGCTGGACGGCGGCACCTTCACCGCCGTCTTCTACGCCGAGGGGGCGCCGTCGATCGACTGGCGCCTGGTGCCGCTGGCGCGGGCGCGCCGGCCGCTGCCGAGCCGCCTGCTCTTCGCGCGGACCCCGATCCCGGCGGCCTCACCGACTCAGGGGAAAGCGGCGATCGGGGACGTCCGCCGGCGGTTGGAGGCGCTGGCGCCGGCGGCCGAGGCGTGCGGGGCGCGGGTGCCGGGGGGCGCCGGGGCGATCGTGGCCGCCCGCCTGGCGCTGACCGGGGAACCAGATTCATCGCCGCCAACACCCTACGGGTGCGCGCGCACCCTTAGGGTGTTGGCGCACGTATTTCTCATGGCCGAGATACCGCTGACTCCCCTGCAACAGATGCTGATCACCTGCGTGGCCGCCAACCCGGGGCGGTTCAACCGCAGCGAGCTGGCCCGCCTGCTCGTCGGCTCCCCCTCGACGCGGGTGGCCGCCTGGCAGGCGCACCCGGACTACGGTCGCCTGACCGCCCTCGGCCGCAAGCGCCTGGCGGCGGAGATCGACAGCCTTGTGCAGCAGGGGTTCCTGGCCCTGGACGCGCACAGCCGGCTGATCCCACGGCCGTAGAGGCGCGTAGGAGCGCGGCGGGCGGGGTCGGTGATAGAATCGGATCGCTGGCTGCCTGTGTGATCCCATGAGCGACTCTCGCCTTGGCCGGTGGCGCGCCTATCTGGGCCTGGAGCGCAACATCCTGGTGTTGTTGGGCGCCGTCGCCCTGCTCGGGCTGGGCGAGGAGCTGTGGGTCAGCTTCGTGCCCAAATACCTGGAGTCGCTGGGGGCGGGGGCCTTCGTCTGGGGCGCCTATCGGGCGTTGAAGGACGTGCTGGACGCCGTCTACCAGTACCCGGGCGGCGTGCTGACCGACCGCCTGGGGCGGCGGCGGGCGCTGGTGTTGTTCAACCTGCTGGCCATCGCCGGCTACGCCCTGTACTTCGTCAGCCGCGACTGGCCGCTGGTGCTGGTCGGCACGCTCTTCGTGGCGGCCTGGGGCAGCATGAGCCTGCCGGCCACCTTCGCCATCATCGGCGACAGCCTGGCTGAGAGCCGTCGGGCGATCGGCTTCAGCGTGCAGTCGATCATCAAGCGCCTGCCCATCGTCGTCGCCCCGGTGCTGGGCGGCTGGCTGCTCGAGCGCTATGGGGTGATCCGCGGGTTCCAGGCCGGTCTGGCGGTCACCATCGCCCTGGCCCTCGTGGCGCTCGCCTTCCAGCAGCGCTTCTACGTCGAGGGGCCGGCGGTTCGCCCCCCGCGGCCTGCCGGCATTCGGGCCACCGCCCGCGCTTTCGATCCCGGCCTGAAGCGCCTGCTGGTGAGCGACGTGCTGGCCCGGTTCGCCGAGGGGATGCCCGCCGCCCTGATCGTCATCTACGCCACGACGAACCTGGGCGCGAGCGTCGCCTTCTACGGCTCGCTGCGCGGCCTGCAGATGTTGACGGCCATCCTGCTCTATGTGCCGGCAGGCCGGCTGGCCGGGCGTTGGGGGCAGCGACCATTCATCGCCCTGACGTTCGCTTTCTTCACCCTGTTCCCGCTGGCCTTCGCCCTCTTCGCCCTCACGGCGCCGACCGGCGCGGCGGCCGGCCTGGCCCCCGGCGCCCGCGCCTTCCTGGTGCTGGCCTT
>JBFGLK010000594.1:0-2739 GCA_041576195.1 Promineifilaceae bacterium (SeqCode) | reverse complement strand
GGCGGGGCATGGGGGGATTATAGCCGATTGTCGATTGCGGATTGGGTTGTAGGGGCGCAGCCTGCTGCGCCCGATCGCCGCGCCCGGGATGGCGGGGGCACCCGGTAAGAACAGCGGCGTGATAGAATCGGTCGTGATAGGGATGAACGGGCGCGCCAGGGCGCCGTTCCCGAGGAGGCCCCAATGGAGGACACCCATCACTTCCAGCTTGGCGGATTTCGTTGTCTCGCGGTGAACGACGGTGGCCTGTCCGGCAGGGCGTCCGCGTTATTCACCAACGCCCCGGAAGACGCGCTCCAGGCGGCGCTGATGCGCCACGAATTGACCGCGGACGCTCTGCCATCGCCGTGGACATGCCTGCTGATGGACACGGGAAGCCAGCGCGTGCTGATTGACACGGGCGAGAACAATGCCGGCAACCTGGGTGGGGGGCGCCTGGTGCCCAGGCTACGAGCGGCCGGCATCTCGCCGGAGTCCGTCGACGTCGTCTTCCTGACACACGGCCATGGCGATCACATCGGCGGCAACGTCGATGCGCAGGGCCGGGCGACGTTTCCCAACGCCCGCTACGTCATGGGCCGAACCGAGTGGGAGTACTGGACGGCGGAGGCCAACCTGGCGACGATGTCCACCTGGGCCGCCCGGCTGGTGCGACGCTGCCTGCTGCCCCTGGCCGGTCGCGTCACCCTGGTCGAGCCCGGGAGCGAGATCGCCCCGGGGATTCGGGCCGTTGACGCGCCCGGGCACACGGTTGGCCACCTGGCCGTGGAGATCGTCTCGGGGAGCGAGCGCCTATTGCACGTGGCCGACGCCTTTCTGCACCCGATTCACCTGGAGCATCCGGACTGGATGGCGGCCTATGACGCCGATGCGGCGCAGACGGTCGAGACCCGCCGGGCGCTGTGCCGGCGGGCAGTGGCCAGCGACGCACTCGTGCTGGCGTTCCACTTCGATCCGTTTCCCGGCCTGGGCCGAATCGTGGCTGACGGTGCGGCCTGGCGCTGGGTTCCGCTGCCCTGAGACGACGGCCGTCAACCCGGCCGATGATGGAGCCGCACGAAGCCGATCTCCAGCACGCCGTTCGCCGCGTCCTCCAGGCGCCACTCCTTCTCGGCGTAGAGCTCGTCCGCCAGGATGCGCCAGTCGGTCCAGGTGAACGAGTCTGGGTTGGCCAGCCCCAGGTCCGGCACCCACATATCGTCCAGGCCGACCAGCGCGGTTGAACCCGGACGGCCCACCTCGTCGACGTGCAGAATGATGTAGACGGCCGTCCAATGAGGGGACGGCGGCGAATTGAGGGTCATGCCTTCGCAGTTGACGCGGAACGACTCGGTGGTGCGCCCCGGATAGTAGGCGACCGTGATGTCGCGCACGTACCCTACGTTCTCTGACAGGTTGGTCGTCGTCGCGTCCCAGGAAAGCGCCTCCACCTCGAACGTGCCGCCGCCCCGGTTGCTGGTCACGTTGCAGCCATCGACCCGAAACTGGAAGAACGTGTTGACCAAGGCGCTGCTGCCACTCAAGGTGAAGGAGCGCTGGATGCGGATGGGCACGCGGGCGCTGACGCCGGACTCGTAGCCGTCCTTCGGCCCTTCGGTGAATGAGGCGGTGGACTCAAACTCGAGCTCAAAGCGCAGGCAGCGCTCGATGAGGGCGAACCCTGGCTCCCAGATGGCCGGCTGCCCCTGGCCGTCCTCGAGGCCGAGGACGGCCTGTAGGTGCGCGATCTCGAAGTAGAGGGGAATGATGCGATGGATGAGGTGCTCGTCGCGGCAGAGTTCGTATTCTTCTTCCAGGCACTTCAGGCTGCCGCTGTCGAGGAGGCCCATCGCCACATCATTCAGATGGGCGTCTACGGCGTCCGGGCGGAGGCCCATCAGCTGGATCTGCCGCATGTAGGACAGGATCGTCTCCAGGGCCACCCGGGCGTTGGCACAGCTCTCCTCGGCGGCCTGGATGCGTGGGATCAGGACCTCTTGTTCGAAGCGGTCGAGGAGGGGTTCGATCCTATCGGCGAAGGTGCCATCGCTTCGGCCCATGAGCTGGTCCACCCGCTCCTGCTGCGCGAGCGCGCCGAACTCGGTGGCCAGGCGGTCCATGGCACTGCCGCCCAGCCGCTGGCGCACCGGTTCCAGGTCGGCCAGGAACCCTTTTTGCACCCCGTAGCCGCTGAAGTGAATCACCTGGATCTGGATCGCTTCGCCCATGGCCGGGGCCGCCAGGAACAGGCCCTGGCCGTCTCCGTGGTAGCCGAAGAGGATCTGCTCGTCGACCGGGATGGGCGTCGCCGGTTCGATGGTGAGCATCGCCGGCTCGGCGAACAGGAGGCCTTCGGGCGCCAGCTGGACGGCCAGGGCGGGCCCGTCGCCTGCCGGCAGGCCGCCGAGCGAGGCCACCGGCGTCAGGCGGATCTCCGTGGCGTTGGCCAGCGCGTTCGCCGGGACGGTCAGCGTGTAGCGAGTCCCGTCCGCCCCGGTCGCCGTCACCTCGCCCCCTGCGACAGGGATGACGGCGGTGACGACGCCCGTCGCGTCCAGTGAGACGTCGAGGTTGAGGGGCACAATCGCGTTGTCGAACACCCAGTCGAAGTCAGACGCCGGCGCGGCGGTCGGTTCGGGGGCGGGTGCGGCTTCGGTCGGGGAGGCCCCGGCAGGCGCGGTAGGGCTTTCGGCCGGGGCGACCGTCGACGTCGTTTGCGGGGCGACGGCGGCCGGCTCCGGGGCGGTCGTCGCCACCACT
>JBFGLK010000593.1:0-2761 GCA_041576195.1 Promineifilaceae bacterium (SeqCode) | reverse complement strand
GATAGACATGGACCCCATTGTCGATCAGGGAGGGCACGATGCGGTGCACCGCGTTGACGGGCACGGCGAAGCCCACGCCAGAGCTGACGCCGGTTGTGGTGCGAATGGCAGTGTTCACGCCGATGACCCGGCCCTCCAAATCGAGGAGCGGTCCGCCGGAGTTTCCCGGATTGATGGGCGCGTCGGTCTGCAGGACCTGGGGCAGCGAATAGCCCAGGCGCGCGGACACGAGGCTGCGCCCCAGCCCGCTAAGGATACCCATGGACATGGAGCCCTCTTCGCCAAACGGATTGCCGATAGCCACCACGAGCTGGCCGACGTGGACCTCGCTCGAGTCGCCCAGTTCGACGGGCGGGATGCCTGCCGGCAGCGCCTCCACCTTGATGACGGCCAGGTCGCTGTCTACGTCAGTGCCGATGATCTCGCCCCGCAACCGATCGCCCGTGACGAAAATGACCTCAAACTCGCCGGCCTCGGCCACCACGTGGTTGTTGGTAACGATGTGGCCGGCCTCGTCGAACACAAAACCGCTGCCGCCACCCAGGGCGCCGACGATCTGGATGACCGATGGGTTGACCTTCTCGTAAACGGCCACGAGCTTCTGTTCCAGCACGAGCTCCAGGCTGGCCAGCCCTGGGTCGTTCGCCACCGACGCTGCTGAGGCGGCGAAGCGCGCCTCGACGGTAGCCACAGCGGCGTCGAGCAGGTCGGCGTCGAGCGCCTCCGTCTGGTCGGGTGTGGGCGTCGGGGTCTCGTTGGCGAAGGCGTTGCAGGCCAGACTTGGTATGAGCAGTAGGAGCAAGTAGAGAAGAAGAGGGCGTTGACGAAACTGGGGCATGTTGTCGTTCCTAAGCATGCGAGGGAGGGGGCCTGGGGCCACAAGCGTAGCCAGGCCGGCCCTCCAGAGTGGGATGCTCACATCAGCCAGATGCCGTCCAGTCGCCAGACTAGCGCATCCAGGAAGGCAGCCTTCAATTCGCCAGGCGAGGGCGCCGGGGCCCGCCGGGCGGCGGCATCGCGGTTCGTGGACGGTATCAGGCTGTGATTGGCAGCGCGCGCGGCAGAGATGGAGTCAGGTTCCCTTTGTCGCCGAACGTGTGTGTTGTTGCGGTCCATAGTCCCGATTCGCCTGCCGGCGCCGGCGCGTGCGCACGGGACGGCAGGTTTCTGGTAAGGGTATTGTATGACTCCGCGCCAAGCGATGTCAAGGCGAAGTCGGCGGCCCTGCGGGCCACGTTTGCTGCCAGCGTCGTGCCGCGATATGCCGTCGTCGCGCCGCCATGCTGGCCGGACACAGGCGACTCGGGCGAGTCGCCCCACAAGTCACAATCGCTCGGCGGCGGCGTCGCCGGGCCCGGGTCGGGCCATGACTCGCGCCACCGGTCGCAGTCCCAGCCACCACTGCTGCTTGGGTCGCTGGTAGTGGCGATCCATCAGGCGGGGCACGTTCTCGAGCGGCGTAAACCCATAGGACCCTTCCAGGAGGCCGATGCAGGCGCTGACCGGATCCTCGCTGGCCAGCTGCTCCTCCAGGTAAGCGATGCACTGCGACGCCAGGCGCGTGGCCTGGATGCGATCAAATGGGCTCGGATTTCCCCCTTGTTGGATGTGGCCGAGGATAGCCGTGCGCACGTCAAACAGGTCGTGGCCCTCTTCCTCGAAGAGCGCGCGAACGAACTCCGTATCATAGACCTCGTTGGCGTCCTCATTGCGGATGATCAGGCCGAGGCGCTTGCCGTGGCTGAAGCCGGCGACGAGCTGGTTGACGTCGGCGACCAGGTCGGCCAGCGAGATGCCCTCCTCCGGCAGGTAGACGCGCTCGGCGCCGGTGGCCAGCGCGCTCATCAGCGCCAGATAACCGCACGTGCGACCCATCACCTCCACGACGAAGGCCCGGCGGGAGGCTACCGCCGACTGCTTGATCTTGTCGACGGCGGCGACGATGCTGTTGAGCGCCGAGTCCGCGCCGACGCTCAGCTCCGATGCCGGCAGGTCGTTGTCGATCGATGCCGGCAGGCACACCATCGGGATACGAAAGGCCGGGAACGCCTCCCGCCGGTTGAACAATTCCAGCATCGACACGTAGCCCGACCAGCCGCCGATCAGCAGCAGCGCCTCGATCTGGTTCTCCTCCAGGTTGCGCGCGATCGTGTAGAAGTCGCTGCCTTCGGGCTTCTTGCGGTTGGTGCCCAGTTCGGCGCCGCCGCGCACGGCCCAGCCGTTGACGCTCATCCAGTCTAACGGGCGGAAGTCGCCGGCGATCAGGCCCTGAAAGCCGTTCTGTACGCCGTACATCAGGTGGCCGCGGTCTGTGCCCAGTCGAACCGCGGCCCGGACCGCCGTGTTCATGCCGGGCGCCGGCGCGCCGGAGTGGAGCACGGCGATCCGCCGGCGCGGCTTGCCCGGCTCCGGGGGGTGAGGCAGGGCCCGCACGAGCGTGCGCAAGACGCGGAATGACGCGGCGAAGCTGCGCCCGCGGGCGCTCAGCGCGGCCTCGTAGTCCTGGCGGGCGATGGCATCGGCCACGGCGCGGGTCCGTTCCAGGCAACGACTGAGCGGCGTGGCGATGAGACGATTTCCCTGGATCCCAATGACCAGCGTCTCCTCCTCGGCGCTCATGTTCATCAACACCCGCACGGCCTCGGCGCCGAGGATGGTGCTTAGATAGCGATCGAACGCGCTCGGCGCGCCGCCGCGCTGCACGTGCCCCAGGATGGTAACGCGTGCGTCCTCGCCCAGGCGCTCTTCCAGCACCTGCTTG
>JBFGLK010000592.1:0-2775 GCA_041576195.1 Promineifilaceae bacterium (SeqCode) | reverse complement strand
GCGCGCGCCGCCGGCGCCGCCGTTGCCGGCGGGCCGCCAGCGCCTCCAGGTAGATGACGATCGCGCCGGCGACGTCCTCGCTAGATGCGCGCTCGATCCCCTCCAGCCCCGGCGACGAGTTGGCCTCCAGGAGCAACGGCCCGCGGCCCGACTCGATGATGTCCACGCCGGCCACGCCCAGTTCCAGCGCGCGCGCCGCCCGGAGCGCCAGCCCACGCATCTCATGACTCAGGATGATGGGCCGGGCCATGCCGCCCTGATGCAGGTTCGCCCGGAACTCCCCGGCCTGCGCCTCGCGCTGCATGGCGGCCACGCACCGATCCCCGACGACAATGACCCGAATGTCGCGCCCCTCCGCCTCCGGGATGAACTCCTGCAATAGGAGCGGCTTCCGCTGCAACGCCCAGGCGTCGAGGACGCTTTGGGCCGCCAGCTCCCCTTGCAGCAGCACCACGCCGCGGCCCTGCGTGCCCCGGCGCTGCTTCAGCACCACCGGGTATCCCCCGAGCGACTCGATGCCCGGCAGCAGCTCGTCCGCGCGATAGAGCGCCAGCGTCCGGGGCACCGGCAGCCCGACCTGGCTGAAAAGCCGCTGGCTGAGGCGCTTGTCACGCGAGTAAGCGATCCCGCTCGCGGATGCCGTTGACACCACCCCGCGTCCTTCATAGTGGCGCACGACCATCAACCCATACTCGGTGATCGAGGCCCCGATCCGCGGGATCAGGCCGTCGACCGCGGTGAGACGGGGGTGGGGTCGGCGTGGTCCGACTCGGCTGAGCTGCACGGCCGCGCGAATCGTGTCGATGAGGAAGACCTGGTGGCCCCGCTCCTCGGCCGCCACTTGCAGGCGGCGGGTGCTATAAAGCGAGGCGTTTCGCGAAAGGATGCCGATCCTCATCGGCCGGCGCGATGGACAAGGGAAGGAGGGCGTCGCATGGGCGCAATCATATAAAAGCGCCGGTCTGGCGACAAGCGGCGGGCGCCCGGTCGGTCGTCGCTTGACCGCGTACGCGATTGCCCACCCTTCGGCATCCCGTTACAATCACTGGCGGTTTCCAGGATCGTGCCTGATTCCCTCTGTGGCCAGCAATGCCGCCCGTGGGTGGCGCTGACAGTCCGCAGGAACGGACGGCATCACCCTTGACCGGCCGCGATCCTCGCTCCGTCTTGGTCCACATCTCCTGGATGCTGACGCCGGCCGGACGGGCGCCGAGGGGGTCCTGTTTGAAGGCTTCCAGTCTATGAAACCACTTGACACAGTGGTTATTGTGCCAACCTACAATGAGGCCGACAACCTCGCGGATCTGCTGCAGCAGCTTCTGGGCCTTCCCCTGGATCTGGGCGCCATTGTGGTGGACGATAACTCGCCGGACGGCACCGGCGCGCTCGCCGATAGCTGGGCAGCCGCTCACCCAGGCCGGGTGCACGTGATCCATCGGCCGGCGAAGCTTGGGCTGGGCACGGCCTACATCGCCGGCTACAAGCTGGCGCTGGCGTCGTTGGACGCCCGCCGGATCATGACCATGGACGCCGACTTCTCGCACAACCCGCGCTATATCCCGGCCATGGTGGCCATGAGCCAGTATAAGCACGTCGTCATCGGCTCGCGCTACGTGCCCGGCGGGGGGCAACGCAACTGGGGCTGGCGGCGCATCGTCCTGAGCTGGGGCGCCAACCTGGTCACACACCTGTTGCTGGGCCTGGAAGCGCGCGACACGACCGCCGGCTTTCGCCTCTACCGGCGCGAGGTGCTGGCCTCGATGCCGCTCGACAGCATCATCTCCAGCGGCTACTCCTTTCTCGTCGAGATGCTCTTCATGTGCCAGCGGCGCGGCTGGCAGATCGGTGAGGTGCCTATCATCTTTGAGGATCGCCGCCTCGGTCAGACCAAGATCTCGCGCCAGGAGATCCTGCGGGCCCAGGTTACCGTTGGTCGCCTCTTCTTCCGCCGGCTCAGCGGCAGCGAGCCGCAGCGGCCAGTCGTCCCCATTGCCAGCCCATGAAGTTCGTGCCCTGCAACCTGTGCGGCGCGGACGACTGGCGCCTGCGGCTGCCGGCAACCGCCGGCCCGCGCGACGATGGCCGGCTGGACGCCCAGGCCTATCGCTGTACCAATGCCGACTACGGCCGCCATCCCCAGATCGTCGAGTGCCGGCAGTGCGGCTACGTCTACGCCAATCCCCGGCCAGACGATGACGTCCTCCTGGAGGCCTACGGCGCCGTCGAGGACGACATCTACGTGCGCGAGCGGGCTGCTCGCCAGCTGACCTTTCGCCGTCATCTCGCTGCTCTGGAGAAGCACGTCGGCCCCGCCCAGGGTCGCAGCCTGCTCGACGTTGGGGCCTACATCGGCGTCTTCGTGGAAGTGGCCGCGGCGGCCGGCTGGGACGCCTGCGGCGTCGAGCCGAGCGCCTGGGCCGTGGGCGTGGCCCGGGAACAGGGGCTGGACGTGCTGGCGGGCACGCTCGAGGCCCCGGCGCTCGACGGTCGTGCCTTCGACGTCATCACCATGTGGGACGTCATCGAGCACGTGGCCGATCCACGCGGCGAGCTCACCCACGCCTTCCACCACCTCAAGCCGGGCGGCGTGATCGCCGTGCATACGATGGACATCGACAGCCACCTCGCTCGCCTCATGGGCCCCCGCTGGCCCTGGCTGATGGAGATGCACATCCACTACTTCAGCCAGCGCACGCTGGCTGAGATGCTCCGGGCCGTCGGCTACGAGGTCGTCTGGTCCGGCACGCAGGGCCGGCTGCTGCGCCTGGGCTACCG
>JBFGLK010000591.1:0-2794 GCA_041576195.1 Promineifilaceae bacterium (SeqCode) | reverse complement strand
CCGGAGGGGTTGCTGCTGTCAAAGACGATGGGTGGGTGGGCGAGTGGATCGCTCGAGGTGATGTGCACGCCCCAGGCGGCATATTGCTCGGCCAGGAAGGTGCCCGGGTCGATGGAGGCCCCGGTCGGTTCCGTGAAGAAGTTCAATGACGGCACGCAGATGTTATTCAGCAGGACGTAGCCGAAGTCGGCGTCGTTGTAGTCTTGACCCAAGGCGAGCGCGATCGGAGCCGTGGGATCGTTGTTCGTCGTGATCTGATAGCCGTCCGGCACCGAGTCGTCGACGACGTCAACGAAGTAGGTGCCCGGACCAAGGCCAGTGAAGTCGTAGTCCCCATCACCACTCGTTATCTGAGTGCCGACGGGTATATCAGTGGCCGGGTCGAGAATGCCGTCACCGTTGTCGCGATAGAGGACCAGTTGCACCCCATTGATGCCGTCTTCGCCCGGGTCTTGGACACCGTCGGCGTTGGCATCGTACCATACCCGATCGCCAATGCTGCCGGCACACGGCGTGACCGGGATCTCATTGGAGCCGATCTTGTTGGGGGACACGTGGGTGTAGGGTATGGTCACATCGCCGAAGCCGGCCGCGCCGAAGGCATCCTTGTCGACGCCGATCTCGTACTGGTAGGTGAACTCCCAGTTGTTGAAGAACGGGTCCGTCGGACTGTAGTAAACGTCGATTGGCGGCGAATCCTGGAACAGGTCGACGCCATTAACCATGCAACTCGACGAACTCGTGCAGTAGGCGTTGAGGCTGAAGCCGAGCGACGTCTCGCCCTGGAAGAAGGCTGGATTCAACCCTCCTTCGTCGCTATCGCCGCCGGTGATACCGGCCGAGCCCCACCCAGAGGGCGTGGGTTGGTCGGGCTCGACGTAGTCCATGATCGGGTCATAGAGCAGCGTCCCGTTCGCGTCGTAGAGGTTGAACTGGGCCTTGTCGCTGCCGTCCATGTTGCCCAGGCTGTGCGACTTGCCGGCGGCTGTCCAGCTGGGGTGGATGTTGTCGCCGTAGCTGTTATCCACCAGGACGCGCCGCATCTGTAGCACGATGTAGACCGTCTCCCAATTGGGATCGTTTAGATCGATCGTGCTGAAGACCGTGGCGAGGACATTGCCCCCTGCGTCGCAGTAGTCCTGGTAGTCGCTGTAAGGGCTCAGGTAATAGGCGGGATCGACGACGCCGTCGACCACCGGCTCGGCGTAGGCGGGGAGGCCGACGCGGGTTGTGTCGGTGGCGCTACTGCTGAGGCCGCTGTTCTGGCCGGTGGCTGTGACGGTAGTGATGTCGATTTGGCCGTTGGCCGCGGTGGCCGGCACCATGACGCCAACCAGCAGATGGAACGTCTCGTCCGGGCCCAGCGGGGGCGCCTGGTTGATGGCATCATCGCCAGGATCCCAGAGACCGTTTTCGTTCTCGTCCTCGTAGACGGTGACCGTCCAGCCCAGGCTCGAGCTGGCGCTGAGGTCGACGATCTCGTCTGTGAGGGAGCCCACGGCCAGGATATGGGCGTAGATTGATTCGACACCGGCCTCGCCCGTACCGATGTTGTTGGGTTCAAGGGAGATGCCAGGGCTGTAGCAGACCTCAAGATAGGGCCGCTCATCCGGATTCGACTCGTCGTTGCTGGCGAACTTGGTCTCATTGCGAGGATTGCTGACCGGAGCCTCAAGCAGGACGCCGTAGTTGCTGCCGGGGTTCTGCAGCCAGTTGCCGGCGGCAGCGGTCAGGTCCCAGGTGGCGTAGTAATCCTTGACACCCTCTGTGAAGGCAGTCGAGTCCAGGACAGCCGGACTGAAGTCACCGCCCGGCGTGGTCCACGGGGTCACCCACGTGACCGTCGCCTCGTTCCATGGCGTGGTGATCTCGTGCGCGTTGATGGTGACGTCGCTGTCCTTGACGTCCTTGACGAAAAGCCCAAGGGTGGCGCTGTCCACGATCGCGTTGGCGGGAATACCGCTCAGATCAAACCGGATGACGGAGCGATTCAGCTTGCCCAGTTCAGTCCGCACGCGAAGCTCCGAATCGTCGCCCCGCTCTTCGTCCGGATGATCCTGCTTCAAATAGGCGTCAAAACCTGCGTTCTTAGCAGGCTGGATGAGGTCGCACGTGCTGACCGCGTAGGTGGGCTGTTCCGGGGTGTAGACGAACAGGCCAGTCAAGACGGCGACCACGACAAATAGACGGATTGCTCTGTTGCTCACGGAAGTTCCTCCCAATACGGTCTGGCACGCCGACGCGACGAAACGCAGCAGGAGTCGAGCTGCGCCGGCAAATTCGATGAAGGCTGTCGCCAACCGACAGTGGCGGGGACTGGCAGTTCGATAGTACTTGGGTACTAGCTTACCCTTATTGTAATGGTCGCGGATTAACCGGTCAATTTCGGAACGGTTCGGAAATGGTTATGATGCCCCTTAAAGAATGACTCGGCCGGCGACCCGCCACGACAAGTGACGACCCGACTCGATCCATCCGGGCTGCCACCCGCCAGCACCGTACAACTGTCTAGAGACAGCGCCGGTCCGTCCCGCTATGCTGGGGGCATGCGCACCGTCACGCTGGTCTTGGCCTGGCTGGCCGGATTGCTTCTCGGGGAGGCCAGCGGGTGGCCGGCGCCGGCCTGGCTGGCGGGCTGCGGCGTGGGCATCCTGGGGATGGCGCTCGGCGGCCGGTGGCCGCGCCGCCGGCGACGGGCGGCCAGGGCTAGCGTCCGGTGGGCGGGCCGCCACCTGGCTGCGCTCTGCCTGGCCGGCCTGCGGCTGGCGCTGGCCGCGCCGCGGCTGGATGCGGG
>JBFGLK010000590.1:0-2814 GCA_041576195.1 Promineifilaceae bacterium (SeqCode) | reverse complement strand
TCATCGGCCTCTCCAAGGGGGGGCTGGGCGGGACGCTCGGCGCCCTGGCTACGCCGATGATGGCCCTGGTGCTGCCGGCAGACCGGGTCATCGGCCTGGTGCTGCCCATCCTCATGTTCGCCGACATCTTCGCCGTGGCCCTGCACTGGGGCCACTGGAACCGCCGGCACATCGTCTTGCTGCTCCCCGGCTCGATCATCGGGGTCACCCTGGGCACCTACGTCATCACCAACGTCCCCTCCGAGGGGCTGCGTCTGGGGCTGGGGATCATCGTCCTCCTGTTTACCATTTACAAGCTGTTCGAGCAGCGCATCCTCGGCGGGCTGGTCTACCGCAGCCGCAACTGGCACGGCTGGGCTGCCGGCACCATCACCGGCTTCTCGTCGGCCCTGGCGCACGTCGGCGGCCCGCCGATCAGCATCTACCTGTTGATGCAAGACCTGCAACCGCGGGTCTTCGTGGCCACCTCGGCCCTCTTCTTTCTGGTGCTCAACTGGATCAAAGTGCCCTACTACGCCGTCGCCGACCTCTTCGACTTCCCCCTGCTCTGGCGCCTGGCCTGGCTCATGCCGGTCGTGCCCCTGGGCGTGTGGCTGGGGAAGTGGCTCAGCACCCGCGTGCCCAAGCAAACGTTCGACCGGGCGATCGTGCTGCTCCTCGGCATGACGGCGATCATGTTGATTGTTGGATAGTTGGCTGGTTGGCTGGTTGGCTGGTTGGCACAAGCTAACAAACCAACCAACAAACTAACAAACCAGCAAACCAACAAGCATGCATACCACGAAGGAGACTCCATACCCATGCCCCTCCCCATCCTCCTCGCCGGCGCCCTGGACACCAAGGGCGTCGAGTATCAGTTCGTCCGCGAGCTCCTCCACGATCAGGGCCTGGAGACCATCCTGATCGATGTCGGCGTGCTCGGCGAGCCGGCGGTGGCGCCGGACATCGACCACGACGAGGTCGCCCGGGCTGGCGGGAGTGACATCGCGGCGCTGCGCGCCGCCGGCGACAAGACGCTGGCCATGCGGACGATGACCACGGGCCTCGCCCGGGTCGTCGCCCGGCTGCACGACGAGGGCCGCGCTGGCGGCATTCTGGCCATGGCCGGCAGCGGCGGCACCGTTATCGCCACCGCCGCCATGCGCGCCCTGCCCGTCGGCGTGCCCAAGGTCATGGTCTCCACGGTGGCCGCCGGCGACGTCGGCCCCTACGTCGGCACGAAAGACATCACCATGATGCACTCGGTGGTGGACGTGGCCGGCATCAACTCGATCAGCCGGACCATCTACGCCAACGCCGCCGGGGCCATTGCCGGCATGGCCCGCCAGGAGCGTCCCGCCGCCGCGGCCGATCGACCCATCATCGCCGCCAGCATGTTTGGCAACACGACGAAGTGCGTCGACCACGCCCGCAGCCTGCTCGAGGCCGCGGGCTACGAGGTGCTCGTGTTCCACGCCACCGGCACCGGCGGCCGCACGATGGAGTCGCTGATCGCCGACGGCTACGTGCGCGCCTCCCTGGACATCACCACCACCGAGCTGGCCGACGAGGTCTGTGGCGGCGTGCTCAGCGCCGGTCCCGACCGGCTGCTGGCCGCCGCCCATGCCGGCATCCCCACCCTGCTCGTCCCTGGCTGCGTCGACATGGCCAACTTCTGGGCCGTCGACACCGTGCCCGCCCGCTACCGCGACCGCCGGCTCTACGAGTGGAACCCCAACGTGACGCTCATGCGCACCAACGTCGCCGAAAACCGCCAGATGGGCGCGCTGATCGCCCGCGCCGCCAACGCCAGCACCGGCCCGGTGGCCGTGCTCGTCCCCCTCGGGGGCGTCTCCCAGCTGGACAGCCCGGGCGGCGAATTCTGGGACCCCGAGGCCGACGGCGCCTGCTTCGCGGCCATCAAGGAGAACCTCCAGGAAGGCATCCCCTTCTATGAAATGGACGCCAACATCAACGACCCGGCCTTCGCCGAGCGGGCGGTCGCCCTCCTGCTCGACCTGATCGCCGCCTGATCCATGTCAAACACCCCGCGGCGCAGACCAGCCAACTAACCAACCAGCCAACTAGCTGACTAGCTGACCAACTGACCACCCAAAAGGAGCACCCCCATGATCCCCCGCGCGGACATCTTGCGCCGCCTGGCCGCCCAGGTAGAGGCCGGCCGGCCCATCGTCGGCTGCGGCGCCGGCACTGGCATCTCCGCCAAGTTCGCCGAGGCCGGCGGCGCCGACATCATCATCATCTACAACTCCGGCCGCTATCGCATGGCCGGGCGCGGCTCGCTCGCCGGCCTGCTGCCCTACGGCGACGCCAACGGCATCGTCGTGGAGATGGCCGCCGAGGTGCTGCCCGTCGTCAAAAACACGCCGGTGCAGGCCGGTGTCTGCGGCACCGACCCCTTCCGCCTTATGCCCGTCTTCCTCAGACAGCTGCGCGAGATGGGCTTCTCCGGCGTGCAGAACTTCCCTACCGTCGGCCTGTTTGACGGCAAGTTCCGTGATAACATCGAGGCCACTGGCATGGGCTATGACAAAGAAGTGGCGATGATCGCCCTGGCCCACGATCTCGACCTCTTCACGACGCCCTACGTCTTTAACCCAGACGAGGCCAAGGCGATGACCCGGGCCGGGGCCGACCTGCTCGTCTGCCACGTCGGCCTGACGACGGCCGGCAGCATCGGCGCCGCCGTCGCCTTTACTCTGGACGAGGCCATCGGCCGGGTGATGGAGATGGCCGAGGCGGGCTGGTCCGTGCGCCGCGACCTGCTGGTCATCTGCCACGGCGGCCCGTTCGACGAGCCGGAAAACGTCGGCC
>JBFGLK010000589.1:0-2817 GCA_041576195.1 Promineifilaceae bacterium (SeqCode) | reverse complement strand
GCTCGTGCAGGACCTGGCCGTCCATGTCGACCGGCACCGGCTTCCCAATTGCGTGTAGCGCAGTTGGCGCGATGTCCATAAGGCGCGCGCCCTCCAGGCGACCGCGGCGAAACTGCGGGCCGGCGGCGACCAGAATGCCCGTCAGGTCGTGGTAACCACTGATCGACCGCAACCAGCTTCTCGGTACGTCCGCGACAACGTGCTCCAGTCCCGCGCCGCCGTCCAGGTCTGGCCGCAGTTGGAAGAGGATGTCTGGCGCGCGCTCGCGATACGGCCCGTCATATACGTCCTCGCGCCGGGCAACGGTGACCACCTCGGGCCTCGCGGCAAGCGCGGCCATGATCTCCTGGCGCAATTGGTGGTAGTCGCCAACCGGCACGACGCCGCGTGGCTGGCGACCTTCCAGATTCAGATGAATGCCTTCGATCGGGTGGCTGAGCTTGACGCGGTAGGCTCGCGTGCGCGCCCAGTCAATCCGATCGACGCCGGTGCGCATCCCCGCCAGCCAGCGGCGCGCTGGCGGCGGCAGGCGCTGCTTGGCCCAATCAGCGAGGGGAACGACGTGGCGGGACCATTCGACGAATCGCTGAAGTGTTGCATACGGCGCCCGACCGCCTGCCCGCGGGGCGAGCCAACCCTTGGAGATCAACCAGGCATTGGCGTGAAACGCGCGCCACGGCCGCGCTATGCCGCCGTGATCGGAGATGACGAGCACGTCGGTCCCTTCCGGCATGGCGGCCAGGATACGACTCAGAGCGGAGTCGGCGGCCTCCATGGCCATGGCGAGCAGGTCGCCGTGCCGTGCGCGATCTGCGTGCGTAATGCCCGGATATCCCGGTGTCACAAACTTGAAGAAGCGGTGCTGCGCGCCATCCGGCGCGCCCGTGACGAACATGAGTAGGCGCCAGTCCACCCCCTGGCTCAGGCTGACGACGTTGTCCGCCAGTTGCTCCAGTCCACGCTGGAAGATCGCCAGTTGACCGGCGGGCGTGGCTCGGCTGACCCGATCGGCCGTGTGCGTGTCTGGCGGCTCAAGGCGCCTGGCCAGGTCTGGCGGATAGGTATAGGCGATCCGCCGGTCGGGCGTGGGGTAGCCGGCCACCATGACGCCATGGATTGGCCGCGGCGGGTACGTGAGCGGGATCTGATAGGCGATGCTGCCGGCATCGCCGGCGTGGTCAAATAGCGTCGGCGCGGCGATGTCGGCGGACGTGGTCAGGCGCTCTTCGTGACCCGCGTAGTGGCTGAGGTCGAGGTTGCGGAAGTCGTAGACGCCGTGGCGGCCAGGGTTCATGCCCGTGAGCGCGGTGGCCCAGGCTGCCGCCGAAATCGGCGGCCACACCGAGGCGAGATCGCCCCGCGTGCCTTGCTCACACAGACGGGCCAGTGTGGGCAGACGGCCGGCCCTCAAGAGAGGGTCGAGCACCGCCCACGTGGCGCCATCGAGGCCGGCGATGAGCAGGCGATTCACGGGCGTGGGCGTGACGGCGCGGTGGGCGCGGCCGTGGCAAGCAGCTCGGCGAGGCGGTCTGGCAATGCGTTCACATCGCGGCCGAGCATCAGCCGATAGGCCGGTGCCTGGTGACTGAGCCGGGCGAGCACGTTCACATGCCCTTCCATTGCCGGCTCATCCCAGGCGTCGACGGATTCGGCCATGAGTCGAGCGAGGGCAATCGCCGGCGACAGTGGGAACACGCGGGTTGTCCTGCCGCCGCGGACGGAGGGAAAGAGGAGAAGGGCCACGTCTGCAGGCGGCCCCCAGCCGGTCGTGACGCGGGATGCCGGCACACGCAGGCGGCCGTCCGGCATCGCGGGGCCCAGGCTCTCGGCCAGCGGCCTAAGCCCTGGCAGAAGGGCCACCGTCTGCGGTCGAATGTTGAAGCCACCTGGCGAAGGCAGGGCCAACACCCCACTGGCTGTCCGGCGCAACAGGGCCAGGTCGTTTGCCAGGTATTCCCAGCCGCGCCCTAGCAAGTTGAGCCCGGTTGTCGTCTTGCCGCTTCCTGACGCGCCGCTGAGTAGAATGGCCTGGCCGTCTCTTGCGGCGGCGAAGGCGTGCAGGATATAGAGGCCGCGCCGTCGCAGGCCAGCCGCGATGGCGGCCATGGTCACGTCTTCGACACGATCGAGATCGTGGAGTAGGTCCTCGGCCAGATAGGCGACGGGCGCGGTCGCGGCCTCGCTGGCGACCTGGACCACTGCTCCGTCCGTGAAGTGGAGCCAGACCCCGCCATTCGTGCGATAGGCGACCAGATTGGGTCGGGGATCTCCCGGCTCGTGGCCAGCGTCACGGAAGAACGGCGGGTATGCAGGGAGAGTCGGTAGCCGCGGAACGACGTGCAGCTGAATGGTGACGTCCGGCACGCGGGCGCCGCCGTCGTCCTGGAGAAAGCCATCGAGGACGGCCCGCCAGTAGTCTCGAACGCCGGCATGATCGCTGTAGCACCGGACGCTGACGCCGGCAAGTTCCGCGGTGACCGCTCGATCTACTCTGGCTGAGGGCGCCGGTTCCTGCTCGACCATTGGCGATAGAGGTGGGTAAAGCTGTCACCCGTCGCCGCCGTCCAGCGACTGTCGGTGGACGCTTCTTCTTCCAGGTATGCCTGCTCCCGCGCCAGGAGCTGCTCAAGTTCGTCGCCCTCCAAAGGCCGGGCCGTCAGGCCATCGTGGCGCGGGATAACGACGACGCGGGCCAGTGGCGTGCCTCGGGTAAGGTGAACGCGTTGGCCGGGTGCCGGCACGTGGAAGACGAGAAAGAGCTGGCGCGGATACCAGTCGCTTTCGACAACGCCAACGACAGATTCCAGGTAGGCCGGG
>JBFGLK010000588.1:0-2819 GCA_041576195.1 Promineifilaceae bacterium (SeqCode) | reverse complement strand
TTGAGGAACACACATGCAAAGGGCCCGCAAACCCGTCCACATTGGTTTCTATTCGCGGCGTGAAGAGCTGATCAACAGCATCACGCACGGGGTGGGCCTGCTCTTGAGTGTTGCCGGCATGGTCTGGCTGCTCTGGCGGGCCGCCGCCATGGGAGAGCGACGCCACGTGGTGAGCTTCACCGTCTATGGGCTGACGCTGTTGCTGCTCTACCTGGCATCGACGCTTTACCATGGCGTGCGCCGGCCCGCGCTCAAGCGGCGACTGCGCGTCCTGGATCACGCCGCCATCTACTTGTTGATTGCCGGCACCTATACACCTTTCCTGGTCCTGTCGGCCCCGTCAGGCTACGGCGGGCCGCTGCTCGCCATCATCTGGACCATGGCCCTGGCCGGGGTGCTGTACAAAGCCTTCTTCCTCCACCGCTTTGAGCGGGCTTCGGTCGGCCTCTACGTGATGATGGGCTGGCTTGGCGTCCTCGGCTACCGACAGCTCCTCGGCGGCCTGCCCTTGGAGGCGTCGCTCTGGCTCCTGGCCGGAGGCATCGCTTACACAGCTGGCGTCGTCGTGTTCGCCTTGCGGCGTCTGCCCTACAATCACGCCATCTGGCACGTCTTTGTGCTGAGTGGTAGTATCTGCCACTACACGGCGATCATGGTCTACCTGCTGCCGGCAACCCTGCCGGCAGGCGTCGTGTAGCCACCGCGTATGGCGACGTCTCCAGCAAGAGGAGCCCGTTGGATCGGCTCATCGGGGGACGCTTTCGCGTGCGTGGACTGCCAGTCGTGATCCTCAGGCCCCCTGCCTGAGGGCGCCGTGCGCCGGGAGACAGCGCGATGGACATCGATCAGGCCAATCAAGAAGCCGTCGAACGTATGATGGCCGCCCGCCCGGTCCTCAGTGGTGTGGCGCCGGCGGGCGAGGCCGTCCCTGGCATGCGCGGCAATTTGCTGCTCCACGCCGGGCCCCCGCTGCCCTGGGAGCGCATGTCCGGGCCACTGCGCGGCGCAATCATCGGCGCGCTCCTCTTCGAAGGGCTGGCCGGCGACGCACGGGAAGCAGTGGCCAAGGTCGAGGCCGGCGAGGTCGACTTCGCGCCGTGCCACGATCACGCCACGGTCGGGCCCATGGCCGGCGTCACCTCCGCCTCGATGATGGTCTATCGCGTCGAGGACCGGACGCACGGCCACACAACCTATTCCACCCTCAACGAAGGCTACGGCAAAGTCCTCCGCTATGGCGCGTATGCGCCACCCGTCATCGCCAAGTTGCGCTGGATGAACGACGTCCTTGGCCCGATCCTGCACGAGGCGCTGTCCCTGATCGGGGGTCTGGATATCCGGGCCTTGCTGGCCGAGGCGCTGCACATGGGAGATGAGGGCCACAATCGCAACAAGGCCGGGTCGATTCTATTCGTCAAGGCCCTGGCGCCGGCTATCGCCCGCGTCCGCGACAACCACTTCCTCACTGCCACCATCCTGCAGTTCCTCGGCGAAAACGCCCTGAGCGTACTCAACCCAGTCATGGCGGCCTGCAAGGCGATGGGAGACGCCGCCCACGGCATCGAAGGGAGCACGCTGGTGACGGCCATGGCGCGCAACGGCACGGACTTCGGGATCCGCGTCAGCGGACTGGGCAACGCCTGGTTCGTGGCTCCGGCTGCAGTGCCGGATGGCCTCTACTTCCCCGGCTTCAGCGCGGTGGATGCCAATGCCGACATCGGCGACAGCACGATCACCGAGACGGCCGGCATCGGCGCCTTTGCCATGGCGGCTGCCCCGGCCATCGTGACCTTCGTGAGTGGCACGCCCCAGGATGCGCTCAATGCCACCCTGGAGATGTACGAGATCACCGTCGCCGAGCACAGCCACTTCACGATCCCGGCGCTCGGTTTTCGCGGCACGCCTACCGGGATTGACATCCGCCGCGTTATCGAGCTGGGCATCACGCCGCGCATCAACACCGGCATCGCCCACAAGGAGGCCGGCATCGGCCAGGTCGGGGCCGGCCTGGTCCGCCCGCCGCTCGCCGTGTTCGAGCAGGCTCTGATCGCTTTTGGCCAACGCTATTTGACCTGAGCCCGGCCCCGGTGCCGGCAGTCGCCACGGGTTCGCCCAGAGGAGGTACCGATCGATGCGGATTTACGATCTCTCGCAGCCGTTGAATCAGGAGGCCCCGTTTTGGCCCTTCTACCCGCCGTTTGAGGTCAAATACATCAAGCGCAAAGCCGAGCACGGGGTCAACGCCCAGTACATCATGACGTCCAACCACATGGGCACGCACCTGGACGCGCCGCGCCACTTCGTCACCAACGGGCGCACGATCGACGAAATCCCACTGGAGTGGCTGTACGGCCCCGGCGTCGTTGTGGACCTGAGCGACGCGCTCGACGAGCTAGACGTCTTCACGCCGGAGATGATCGAGGCCCGGGCCGACGTCCGTGACGGAGACATCCTGCTCCTGCACACGGGCTGGCATCGCTACGCCCAGTTTGGGGAGGAGGCGGACGAGGAGAAGTACATCCATCGCCATCCGGGTCCGCATCACGACATCGTGCCCTGGCTGCTGGACAAGAAGATCCACGTCTGGGGAGTCGACATGGTCTCGACGGATCACCCAATGAACCTGCCGATTGGACGCTTTTTGGGCAAAGGGGGCCTGGAGCACTGGCAGCGCGTGCGCCGCCAGTGCGAGGAGAAGTTCGGGGCGGAGAACATCGACCACATGTTCCCGGAGCGCGCCTACCAGTTGACGCACAACGCGCTGTTCCCCCACGACTGCATGCACGTCGAGAACCTTGGCGGGGACATCGGCCTGGCCG
>JBFGLK010000587.1:0-2819 GCA_041576195.1 Promineifilaceae bacterium (SeqCode) | reverse complement strand
GGCCCCGAGGCGCTGGACACCGGCGCCTGGAGCGGCGATGATGGCCTCACCCTCGTCGAGTACGCCCCGTATGGGATCATCGGCTCGCTGACGCCGAGCACGAATCCCACCAGCACGGTCATCTGCAACGCCATCGCCATGGTCAGTGCCGGCAACGCCGTCGTGTTCAACGCCCACCCCAGCGCCAGGGCGGCCTCAAACCGGACGGTGCAGGTTCTCAACCAGGCCATCCGCCGGGCCGGTGGGCCGGGCGATCTCGTGGTGGCGGTCGCCGAGCCCACGCTGGAGTCGGCCCAGGCGCTCATGGTCCACCCGGGGATCCGCCTGCTGGTGGTGACCGGCGGGGCGGCCGTCGTGCGGGGCGCCATGCGCAGCGGGAAGCGCGCCGTGTGCGCCGGTCCGGGCAATCCGCCTGTGGTGGTCGACGAGACCGCCGACATCGAGCAGGCGGGGCGGGACGTCGTCTTCGGCGGCTCGTTCGACAACAACATCGTCTGCACCACGGAGAAAGAGACGTTCGCCGTGGCCGCCATCTGCGACGACCTGATCGCCGCGATGTGCCGGCATGGCGCCGTGCGCCTCAATTCGTGGCAGTTCGATCGGCTGTGGCGCGCCGTCACCGTAAAGGACCGCGGCCCAGGCAAGTACGCCGACATGAACAAGGCGTTCATCGGCAAGGACGCGTCCCTGCTGTTGGCCGAGATCGGCGTCAGCGCCGGCCCGGAGGTGCGCCAGATCGTCGCCGAGGTGGACCGCCTGCACCCCGCCGTATGGTCAGAGCAGATGATGCCGCTGATGCCCGTGGTGCGCGTGGCGAGCGCCGACGAAGGCATCGATCTGGCCGTGGCCGCCGAGCATGGCTTCCGGCACACCGCTGTCATGCACTCGCGCCATCTGGACAACCTGAGCCGCATGGCCCGGGAGATGGATTGCAGTATATTCGTCAAGAATGGCCCCAGCCTGGCCGGCCTGGGGTATGGTGGAGAGGGCTTCTGCTCGTTCACGATCGCCAGCCCGACCGGCGAAGGGTTGACCGGCCCGCGGAGCTTCAGCCGCATCCGACGCTGCACGCTGGTCGATTCGTTCCGCATCGTCTGATCTGGCCCGGCGCCGGCGACGGGCCGACCGCACAAGCGATAAGAGGGTAGAGAACAGTGCCTCGCAATCTCATTCATGTCGATCTGTTTACCGACGCCTATCGGGTCAGTTGCCGCACCAACATCGGGATGCGCAGTCTCTACGCGGTCGTCGGCGATCTCACCACCAACTACATCGAGTTGGAGGACGCCTACATCTCCCGGATCGACAAGCCCGGGGAGATCGTCGCCAGTTACACCACGGCCGCTTTTCGCAAGACCAACATCAACTTCCTGGTGTTGCAGGATCGCAAGGATGGCACGCCGGCCGGCACAGGCATGCTGGTGCCCCGGTTGCGCTCGGTAAAGGTCTTCCTCACCGTGCCCTCGTTTGAGATCGTGGGGACCGTGATGTATGAGGGCGTCATGTCGCCCATTCATCTCCTGACGCGAGAGATGACTAAATTCCTGTTTGTCTATGAGGCGAAGGCGTCCGCCTCGCTATATCCTCATATTGGTTACAGCGGCGACCTGATCGTGGTGGACACGACCCGGATTGGCGTGTTCTGCCTGGAAGAGATCGAGTAGACCTGGGAACAGAGGCGCATCATGGCCAAGATTTACGTTATCGACGACGACGAGCAGATGCTGGACCTGGTCGGGGTGATGGCCCGGCGCGCCGGGCATACCCCGACGCTCTTCTCCAAAGCGAAAAAGGGGCTCGAAGCGATCCTCGAAAACCCGCCGGATCTGGTCATCCTGGACGTGATGATGCCCGGCACCAGCGGGCACGACATCGCCCGCGAGATTCGCGCCGATCGGCGCTTCGATCAGCTTCCTATCCTGGTGCTCACCGCCCGTTCACAGGATGTGGACCGGCAGGCAGCGCTGGAGTCCGGCGCCGACGATTACCTGAGCAAGCCGGTCACGTCGTCCACCCTCTCGGAGAAGATCGACTTCCTCTTGAGCAATCGGGCCGACGCCGGCCGGCGGCGATCGTATGCCGGCTTCGTCGTCTCGTTCTTCGGTCTCCGCGGTGGGGCGGGGCGCACGACGTTGGCCGTCAATCTGGCCGCCTCCCTGCGGCAGCGCGAATTCGACGTCTGTTTGGTCGACCTGACGCCCTCCTCTGGCCAGGCGGCGCACCACCTGCGGTTGCAGGCCGGCGTCAGCTGGGCGGACCTCAAGAAGGGGTCGGAGGCGGTAACGTGGGAGGAGATTCAGCCGCTGCTGCAGGTCCACTCGTCTGGCGTGCAACTGCTGGCGGCGCCGGCGGCGCCTCAGTCGCCGCTCAGTCCGGCGGGCGAGGATGTGAGCGCCTGGCTCGAGTTGTTGCAGCAGCATGTGGACTTCGTGATCGTGGATCTGCCGGCGCTGATCAGCCCGGCCACGCTGGCCGCGGTCGGCAGCTCGTCGATGACCATCCACCTCGTCGCCCCGGACTTCGTCTCGGTCAAGGTGGCCGTGCAGGCGCAGCAGGCCCTGACCCGGGCGGAGGCCCCCATGGCCGGCCACGTCTTCGTGTTGAACCATCCCACGGGCGACACGCACGTCCCGCCCAACGTCGTCGAGCGCGGTCTGCGCGGCCGGCTGGCCTTCAAGATCGCTCACGATCCCAACCAGGCGCGGGCGCTCACGCACGGCATTCCCCTGGCCCTGGCCGACGCCCAAAGCTCGCTGTCCCAGGCCACGGCGCGCGTCGCCGAGGTCCTCGGCCAGCGCGTGGAGGCCCTTGCCTGACGC
>JBFGLK010000586.1:0-2823 GCA_041576195.1 Promineifilaceae bacterium (SeqCode) | reverse complement strand
GTCGACGTCGATCATCGCCGCCGGCTCATCAGGCGACGGACGCCGATAGGCGGCGATCGCCTGCGGCGGCCGGATCAGGCCTCCGGCATGCTGCAGGGTGCCGTCCGGGTAGCGCGTCTGGCCGCCGGCGATGCCCACGCGTGGGTCGCTCAGGAAGGGGGCGATGAGGGCAGAGAGCCAGCCCGGCTCGACCACGATGTCTGGATTGGCCAGGACGGCGATGGGGGTCTCGAGCTGCTTGAGGGCCAGGTTGTTGCCGGCAGCGAAACCGGCGTTTTCCCGGCTGGCGATCACAGGCACGTCGGGAAAGCGCGCCCGTGCCCGCGCGAGCGAGTCGTCGGTGGAGGCGTTATCCACCACCAGGACGCGAAAGGCCGGATAGTCCTGCGCCAGCAGAGAAGCCAGGCACGCCTCCAGGTAGCCGGCGGCGTTCCAGTTCAGGACGATGACGGTGACGGCGGGCAGGGAAGCCGGCGTGGCGCGCTCGCTCACGGAATGGTCAGCAGGCCACCCCGGCTGATGGTCGGCAGGAATAGCTGGTCCGGATCGACGAAGAACTGGGCCGACCCGCTGTTGTCGAACTCGTTGCTCTCCGGAATGACCCCGTTGCTGTCGATCTTGTACCAGAAGGTGTGCAGGCCGGGCGTCGTCAGGCCGGTGAAGCTGACCGTGACAGTGATCTCCTCGCGGGCGCAGCCGAGCGCGCTGTCGACGACCGCCTCGGCGACCGGCTGCGCGAAGCCGGGGTCGGCGTAGAAGGCAATCGTGAACGGGCGGCCGCGCACGTCAAGGTTGCCCGTGTTTCGCAGGCGCATGGTCAGGGGCACGCTGGCCGTAAAGCCATGGGTGTAACCGACGCCACCCCAAACGGCCTGTGGCCGCAGGTTGGCCTGGCGGGGGATACCGGCCAAGTGGCCTGTGAATGTTTCGCCCATCTTCGTAAACGTGCGCAGATCAGCCTCGAGGAGCTTATTCGAGCTATCGTGGTAATCATGCAGGGCGAACCAGAGCCACTGCTGCACGAGCCGATGGTCGTCGACGGCATAGCCAAGACTCAGATCGCGCGCGTATTCCAGATAATCAAACGTGTCCAGCATATACTGTGACACTCGCCCCGGCGTGAAGCAATGGCCGTTCTCGTCCTTCAAGAAGCACTGGCTGGGATCCTGCGGATCGTCGATCGTGTAAGGATAGAGGGTGGAATACTCGGTAATGATCAGGGGCTTCTGCTGCTCACCGCGGGCCTTCATCCACTCTCGCATCGCCCGGATCTGCTCGGCGAAGATGGCCATCGAGTCGTGCTCGGCATAGCAGTAGACGTCGTCCTGGGGGCATAGCTGGGGCGAGCCCGTTTCGTTTTCCAGGATGGCCAGGGCCGGGTCGGTGCCCAGGGCCAGGGCCGCGCGCGAGTTGCTGCCATCCGCCTTGACCTCGGGCAGGATATAGACGTGCATATTCCAGACGTCAACCGGCATCGGCCGACCGTAGCTCTGGAAGTAGGTGTTCCAGACGATGTCCAGATACTGGAGGCGGCCAGGCGTGACCTGCACCAGGCCAGCGACGCCGACGCGGGCGGACGGATCACGCGCCTTGATGAACTCATAGGCGTCGTGATAGGCGTGGGCGTAGACGTCCGGCATGGTGTCGTCCTGAACGAAGATACGGTCCGGCTCATTGCCGATCAGCCAGAGCGTGCCGGGAGGGAGATCGTTTATCAGCTTGCCAAGACCGGCCTGGGTCAGCGCCGGGGTCATGGTCACGCTCGGCAGGCGGTTCCCGTTACCGTCGCGGTCCTGCTTCATGCGCACCATTGGCACGTACTCGATTTCGGCCGGTCGATCGAAGCCGACATGGCTGAAGGAGACGTACCAGCCGCCGCCGAGCAGGGCCAGCCGGCCGACGCGCTCCGGCCCCCAGGCCGCCGTGCCATAGCGGCAGTTGTAGCCGGAATCAAAGGGACTGCCATGGCCGGTGACCTCGCTCATGAAGGCGGGCAGCAGAAAGGTTGTGTTGCCCTCGGGCGCCGCCGCGACGGCCCGGACCAGGGGGTGCTCCCGCCCGGCCGCCCCGCTCAGGGCCAGCCACGAGGCCAGCCCGAGGAGGGCGGCCAGCATAAAGTATCGTCTCATCCAGGGTCCTCAAGCGAGCGTGCCACGGCAGCGCCTGTTCGCCGCCGGCCGCTTCGACTGGCTAAACTGCACCATTTTAGTGTGGGCCAGTGGCGGTGGCAAGCTGGAGGCCGTCTGGGCGGTGGCCCGGCTCATCAGTCATTCAGCGACTCAGGGGTAGGCGGGGAGGATCAGGCCAAAGACCAGCCAGATGTTGGCCGCCAGGAGCAGGGCGGCCAGGGCCAGTGTGGCGGCGACACGGAGGTGTGGGCGCCGCTCAAGCCAGGGCGCCATGCCGGCCGCGGCCAGGGCGGCCAGGACGGGCGTGGCCCCCAGGACGAGGCGGAACTGCGGCTGGAAGCGGTTCAGGTTGATACGCACGTAGAGGGCGGCCAGGGCCGCCAGCCACAGCGCGAGGATGACGAGGGTCTTCCGGTGAGACTGCCGCCAGGCCTGCCAGACGCCGGCGGCGCCGGCGACCAGCAGCGCGGCCCACCAGGCCGCGGCCTGCCAGCCGGGTGCCGGCAGGTTCATCCAGCCGAAGCGGGCATAGCCTGAGCTGACGGTCAGACGCAGCACGTTGCCCCAGTAGGCGGGCGTCAGGGCGTCGGGCCGCACCTGGCGAAAGGAGCCCTCACTCTGCCACGCGTGGACGCGCAACGTCGGCTCCAGCCAGATGACGGCCAACGTCGCCAGCAGGACCGCCAGGCCGAGG
>JBFGLK010000585.1:0-2844 GCA_041576195.1 Promineifilaceae bacterium (SeqCode) | reverse complement strand
GCGTGGAGGGCGCCTGGTGGAAACGTCTGCTGCGCTACCTCACCGGCATCGCCGGGGTCCTCCTGATCTGGCGCGGCCTGGGCGCCGTCCTGCCCGACGATCCGCTTTGGCTTGGGCTGCCGCTGCGTTTTGTGCGCTATGGCTTGCTCGGGCTGTGGGGCGCCTATTACGCCCCGTGGCTGTTCGTTCGCCTGCGGCTGGCCCCGGCCGACCCACCCCCACAAATCAACCTGACCATAAGGCCGCTGGACAAGGTCCAGTCATGACCCGGCGGCTTCAGGCGGCCGGCTCGGCGATGGCCACCATTCGCTCGCTGTCGGCAGCGAACGGCGAGCGATCGTAGTCCCCCAGAAGCGAGACCAGGCGGAAGCCGGCCCCGCGCAACTCCAATTCCAGCTCGTGCGGATAAATGAGATGATAGTCGACGGTCACGCTCGCCGGCGGGATCGGCGGCTTGCCGGCATCCACAGAGGTGAACGACCAGGTGACCCGATAGCGCGACCAGGAGGCATTCAGCTCGCTGGCCGCGTGAGCGACAATCCAGCCGTCGCCGGCCGCATCCGGGAATCGACCCTGCTCGATCGGCTGGCCGTCGGGCAGCCTGTCCGGGTCCAGCAATCTCATGGCGTTCGGCAGATCCAGCGCCAGCCTCCCTCCGGGCGCCAGGTGGCGGCGCGCGACGGCCAGGGCCACCGGCCGCTGGCGATCGTCGAAATGCGACCAGGTGTTGTGGGCCACCAGGACCAGGCGAAAGCGCTGCTGCAAGGCGAGAGCCAGCAGATCCGCGGCATGCAGGTCGGCGCGGTCGCGGACAGCGGGCGTTTCGTCCGCCAATCGCGCCCGGGCGCGGGCCAGCATCGCCGGGGAGCGATCGACACCGGTCACTGCAAGTCCGGCGCGGGCCAACGGCAGCACCACGCGCCCACTACCACAGCCCAGCTCCAGCACGGGCCCCCCCGTCTCGGCTGCCAGGTGGCGCCAAAACGGCAGGTCTTGTGTCAGCGCCTCATGCAGCCAGTCGTAGTAGGGCGCCAGTGTCTCGTAGGGGTCACTTGTCGGCACAGCTCGTAGTGTAGCAGAGCGGAAGCCACCCGTCGCGTGCGCCCGCCCGGGGATGCTGCTAGACTCCCGTTCCGTGCCTGAGCAAGCCTTTCCCCCCCGTGTCCTGCGCTGGATTGGTGCACTGGCGATCGCCGTCCTGGCAATCGCCATTGCCGGCATCCTGGTCATCAGCGCGGGCCTCTTCGATCCGTTTCCGGCGCACCTCGACGTCACACCCAGGACGCCCGATCCTCTGCCCGTGCCGGCGGGTGCGACCGTACGCCGTTGGGAGGGCGCCCTTCCCCCCGGCGGGGTCGCGGACGTGCGGCTGGCCGCCACGGCAGCCCGCGAGCCGGTCGCCTATGGGCTGCTCCTCGGCGGGCCGGAGCGCGGGTTGGCCGCTGCCGTCTCCAGCGAGGGCTACCTGGCCATCTGGGTGGACGAGGGCGGCGACGAGACGGCGCTCTTGCCCTGGCAGACATGGCCACACGTGCGGCCAGGCGGGGCGGAGAACGAAATCCGGCTGGGGAGGGATGGGGACAGGGTGAGCGTCTGGGTCAACCGGGAACGGCTATGGGAAGGGGTGATCTCCGGACTCGGTGACCAGGTCGGGGTTGTCGCCATCGCGCCAGCCGGCCCAGCCGAGGCCCGTTTCACCCGGCTCGAACTCTGGCCGGACCCCGCGTCAGAGCCTTAGGGCCCGGTAGGAATCGACGGCGGGTGGCGAAAGCGAGCCGAGCCGGCTCTGGCGGACTGTGGTCGCGAGTCGGTAGCGGCCCAGACCGCCAGCCGCTCAATCGCCGGCGGGCGGCTCCCACGATTCAGGCGGCTCGGGCATACCGAGGATGTGGTAACCGGCGTCGACGTAGATCGTCTCGCCCGTGATGCCGCTGCCGAAGTCGCTGCACAGCCAGACCGCCGTCCGACCCACCTCGTCCTGGTCGACGTTGCGGCGCAGCGGGGCCCGCTCGCCCACATAACCGAGCATACGACGGAAGCCGGCGATGCCGCTGGCCGAAAGCGTCTTGATTGGCCCGGCGGAGATGGCGTTGACGCGAATGCCCTGGGGACCCAGGTCGGCGGCCAGATAGCGCACACTGGCCTCCAGCGCGGCCTTGGCCACGCCCATCACGTTGTAGTGCGGGATAGCCTTCTCCGCGCCGTAGTAGGTCATCGTCACCACGCTTCCACCGGCGGGCATGAGCGGAGCCGCCCGCTGCATAAGGGCCACCAGGCTATAGGCGCTGATGTCCAGGGCGGTGGCGAAGCCCTCGCGCCCCGTGTCCAGGAAGCGCCCGGCCAGGTCCTCCTGTCGGGCATAAGCAATGGAGTGCACCAGGATGTCAATGGTGCCAAACCGCTCGGCGACCCTGTCGAAGACCGCATCGATCTCCGCGTCGTTGGTCACGTCGCACTTCTCCACGAACGTGACGCCGAGTTCTTCCGCCAATGGCATGACCCGCTTCTCTAGCTGGGGTATGCCATAGCTGAAGCCCAGCGCGGCGCCCTGAGCGTGAAACGCCTGGGCGATGCCCCAGGCGATGGAGTACTTGTTGGCGATGCCAAAGATAAGGGCCTTCTTACCATCCAGAATGCTCATAGTGGGTCCTTGTTTCGGGTTTGTTCAATCGTTGGCGTCCCCAACCCTCAGCGGGGGGGCGGAGACAAATGGGTGGTCCGCGATCCAGTAGCGCCATTCAATCGACCGCCAGGGCTCTGGCGTGCGGCCTAGGCCCACGCGTGGACCCGTGCGGACGGCGGCTGCCGGCACGGGCGGCGCCGCCTCGATCCATCTAACCCCGC
>JBFGLK010000584.1:0-2846 GCA_041576195.1 Promineifilaceae bacterium (SeqCode) | reverse complement strand
TCTTCGGCGCCACCTATACGGACGTCAACGTCCGCCTGCCCGCGCTGACCGTGCAGGTCGCCCTCGCGGTGCTCACGGCCCTGGCGGTGACCTACACGGCCTTCCGCCAGGATTTACGCCCGGCCCTGGCCAGCGGCGCGGTCTTGCTGGGCACGATTCTCATCGGCGGCAGCCTCATCCCGGGCATCGTGCAAAACTACGTGGTCGAGCCTAACGAGCTGCGCCTCGAGCAACCGTTCATCGAGCACAACATCGCCTTCACCCGTCTGGGCTTCGGTCTGGACGACCTGGATGAGCGCCCGTTCACGGGCGTGGCCGAGTTGACCGAATCCGACCTGGTCGACAACGAGGCCGCGCTGGAAAACGTGCGCGTCTGGGACTATCGCCCGCTCCAGCAGACCTACGCCCAGCTGCAAGGGCTGCGGCCTTATTACGAGTTCGGCTCCATTGACGTCGACCGCTACACCTTTCCCGATGGCACGACGCGCCAGGTCATGCTCGCCGCCCGGGAGCTTAACCAGGCCGGCCTTTCCGACCAGTCCTGGGTCAACCGGCGCCTGGTGTTCACGCATGGCTACGGCATCGTCATGAACCCGGTCGACAAGGTGACGCCCGAGGGCGCGCCGGAGTTCTTCATCCAGGACCTGCCGCCACGCTCCACCATCCCGTTGGAGGTGACGCAGCCCGAGGTCTACTACGGCGAGCTGTACGACGACATGGTGCTGGTCAACACCGAGCAGCAGGAGTTCAGCTACCCAAGTGGCTCGGAGAACGTTTACGCCAGCTATGCCGGCAGCGGCGGCGTCCAGCTCAACAGCGGCCTGCGGCGCCTCGCGTTTGCCATCCGCTTCGGGGACACCAACCTGCTGCTCAGCCGCTCCCTGACCGACGAGAGCCGCATCATGTTTCATCGCCGCGTTTTGGACCGGGTGGAGCGGATCACACCCTTTCTCAGCTTCGACCGCGACCCGTACATCGTCATCGCGGACGGCCGGCTCGTCTGGATGCTGGACGGCTACACTATCAGCCGCGACTTCCCCTACGCCACACCCGCGAACACCGGCCTCAACTACATCCGCAACGCGGTCAAGGTGACGATTGACGCCTACAACGGCGACGTCGCCTTTTACATCGCCGATGTCTCGGACCCGCTGATCCAGGCCTACGACCAGATCTTTCCCGGCCTGTTCCACCCGCTGGAGGCCATGCCGGCCACGTTGCGGGCCCACATTCGCTTTCCGGAGGACCTGTTCCGGCTCCAGACCCAGCAGTATCTGCTCTATCACATGACAAACCCCCAGACGTTCTACAACAAGGAAGATCGCTGGGAAATCCCGCAGGAGCTGTTCCTGAGCAGCCCGCAGCCGCTGGAGCCCTACTACGTCATGTTTTCCTTGCCGGGCGAGGCGGAAGCGGAATACCTGTTGATCCAACCGTACACGCCTGCCGGCAGGCAGAACATGATCGCCTGGATCGCGGCCCGCAACGACCCGGAGCATTACGGGGAGCTGGTCGTCTACGAGCTGCCAAAGCAGGAGCTCGTCTTCGGCCCGTCGCAGGTTGAGGCCCGCATCGACCAGAACCCCGAGATCTCGGAGCAGATCTCGCTGTGGGACCAGCTGGGCTCGCAGGTGATCCGGGGCAACCTGATCGTCATCCCGATCAACAACAGCTTCCTTTACGTCGAGCCACTCTACCTCCTGGCGGAGAACAGCGCCCTACCGGAGCTCAAGCGCGTCATCGTGGCCAGCGGCAGCCGCATCGCCATGCGCAACACGCTGGATGAGGCGCTGGTGGCCCTGCTGGAGGCCGCCCCGGCGGCGATCCTCGTCGCCGAGGAAGCGGACGGCGTGCCGGCAGCGACCGAGACGAGCCCAACGCCCGCCCCCACACCCCGCCCGTCGGGTGACGGCTCCATCGAAGCTCTGGTGCAGGCCGCCAACGACCACTTCCTGGCAGCCGAGGCGGCCCAGCGCCAGGGCGACTGGACCACGTACGGCCGGGAGCTCGACGCGCTGCGCGATGCTCTACAGCAGCTGGACACCCTCGTCGCCCCGTAGCGGGCCCGTAGCGGGCCCGGAGCGGGCCCGTAGCGGGGGTGAGAAGATTAGGCGGTAGAGAGATTGGGAGAGGAGGCGCTATCCTCATCTCCCCACCGCCCGATTCCCCATACCACCCCACCCCCAGCCATGTCCCACTCCAGCGAGTTCCGCGCCGGCGTACGCGCCGAGCTCCCCATCGCTCTGGGCGTGGTGGCCTTCGGCATGATCTATGGCGTGCTGGCGATCGGGGCCGGGCTGCCGCCGCTGCTGGCCCAGGCGATGTCGGCCATCGTCTTCGCCGGTTCGGCCCAGTTCATCGGCGTCGGCCTGTTCGCCATCGCCGCGCCGGCGGGCGTCATCTGGTTCACCACCCTCATCGTCAACCTGCGCCACCTGCTCTACGGGGCCTCGCTCGCGCCCCATGTGCGCGCCCTGTCGCCGCCCTGGAAGGCGCTGCTGGCTTATCTGATGACCGACGAGGCCTACGTGGTGACCATCCTGCACTACGAACGGCCGGGCGCCATCGGGAAGCGGCACGGCTTCTTCCTCGGCAGTGGGCTGACCCTCTGGCTCTGCTGGCAGGCGAGCACCGCGGTGGGCATCTTCCTGGGCGCCCAGGTGCCGGCAGCCTGGGGCCTGGACTTCACGTTGGCGCTGACCTTCATCGGCCTGGTGGTACCGGCCCTGACCAGCCGCGGGCCGATCGCGGCCGCCCTCGCCGCCGGCGGGGTGGCCCTCCTCACCGCCAACTGGCCGTATCGGATTGGCCTGCTGGCGGCAGCGATCGCCGGCATCCTGGCCGGG
>JBFGLK010000583.1:0-2891 GCA_041576195.1 Promineifilaceae bacterium (SeqCode) | reverse complement strand
GGCTCAGGCTGTGGCAGCCAATCCGCGGCCGTGTCCCCATCGCAGGCTGCCGGCCGTCGCGCCAGGCTCTGGCCCGCCGGCGCCCTGCCGATCGGTGGGTCGAGCATCACGGCGCTGTCGCCATAGCTCATCGCATCCAGAACCTCACCGCCGGGTCCGAGAAGGAGGACTTCGTCCCCGCCGTTGGCCAGGGCTACCTCACCACGCGCCCAGGCGGCGACCGGGACCAGGGTCGGTACACCCGGGTCGCTCTCCGCCCACTCATAGTCCGGCGGACGGCCATGGCGGGCCGCGAAGGTCTGGGCCGACTGGGCCACAACCAGGACGGCGCCGGGGGCGATGACCGTCCCGGCGGGAAAAGCGGCCATCCCTTCCCCACCTCCAGGCGTCTCCTCGTCCCCCAGCGCGTGCCCGTCGAGCGCCAGCGGG
Source organism: Promineifilaceae bacterium (SeqCode) (assembly GCA_041576195.1). Lineage (GTDB taxonomy): Bacteria > Chloroflexota > Anaerolineae > Promineifilales > Promineifilaceae > JAGVTM01. Next base: position 2,462 of record JBFGLK010000583.1, on the reverse strand, counting down.
GTCGGTCCCAGATTGGCCAGCTCGACCCACTCGGCGCCGTCGTCCCGGCCCGCCGGGTCGTAGTGGACCTCGGTCAAGCGTAGCGCCGGCTCGGCGGCCCACGAAGGACGCCATAGACCCAACAGCAGGAGCACGATGATCGCTCGGATCATAAAAGAGCAAGCCCTTCCCTTTCCCGGCGCGCTGCCGGCCGATACCAGGCCTGGTCAACCCGACATCGGCGTGTGGAGCCGATCGCGCTGAGTGGCCGTCCGCCGGTGCGCCCGGTGCCCACCGAGGCACAACTGTGATAGAGTATCTTCGGATGGGCCCGTCGCTCATCGCGGGCCCAGTGCCATTGTGTGTCGAGAAGACGTGGCGCACAAGACGACACGTGTACTGAATTTGGAGGCAGCGGGGATGATTCGGCGAGAACGGATTGCGGGCGAAACCGTGGACCTGGGCGCCATGACCATCACGCCTGAGTACGAAGCTATCGGGCTGGCGGCGCCGGGCGCACGCGCCCTCTATCAGCGACCGACGGCGATTCGGGTGGAGCGGGATGCGACCGTCGAGTGGCTGACGGTGCCCGATGTGACCCGTCAGGGCCAGATTCTGCTCTACGCCGGGGCCGCGCTCTGTGGGTTGGCGGCGCTGCTCGTCAGCGGCGCACGCGGGAGGACACGATGAAGGACATTGGCGACGGGCTGTTTGCAAATCTAATCAAGACCCAGGAGCAGGCGACGGAGCTGCTCAACCGGCTCATCACCACGGCGCGCGCCGAATCGGTGTATGGGGAGCCGATTGAAAGGGACGGCGTCACGGTTATCACGGCGTCGGAAGTGATGGTGGCGCTGGGCTTCGGCATGGGCTCCGGCGTTGGTGCGGAGTCGCCCGCCAGGAAGGACGAGCAAGAAAGCGCGGCCGCCGCGATGGGTGGCAGCGACTTCGGCGGCGGGGGGGGCGGCGGCGGGGGCGGATACGCCGGCGCGCGCCCAGTCGCGGTGATCTCGATCGTCGACGACCGGGTGACCGTCGAGCCCGTGGTCGACGCCACGAAGCTGGGCCTGGCCTTCTTCACGTTTGCTGCCAGCTTCATCGTCGTGGTCGGCCGTCTGCTGCGGGCGGCCCAGAAGTCCGACTGACGTCTCCCCGTCGGGAGCGACTCTCCGTGGACATCGCCGCCGTCTTGCGCGAGCTGGAGGCGTTGGGGGACCCGTCGTCCGCTGCCGGCATGGCCCGCTTCGGGATCACCCCGGCACACACCTTTGGGGTGCGGCTGCCTGCCCTGCGCGCCCTGGCCCGGCGCCTAGGCCGAGACCACGAGCTGGCCCTGGCCCTCTGGGAGCAAGACAACCGGGAGGCGCGCATCCTGGCCAGCATGGTCGCCGTGCCTGACCGGGTGACGGAAGCGCAAATGGAGGCCTGGGCCGCCGCCTTTGATTACTGGGAGATCTGCGATCAGGTGGTCATGAACCTGTTCCGGCGCACCCGCTTCGCGGTGACGAAGGCGCACGCCTGGAGCGAACGGGACGAGACGTTCGTCAAACGAGCGGGCTTCGTCCTGATGGCCCAGCTGGCCGCCGGGCGCGGGCGGGCGGATGAGGCCACCCTGCGCGCTTTCCTGCCCGTCATCGCCCGCGAGGCGCGCGATGATCGGGAGATGGTCAAGAAGGCGGTGAATTGGGCGTTGCGCCAGATCGGAAAGCGGACCCTGGCGCTTCATAGGGCGGCGATCGCCACGGCCGAGGCCATTCTGGCAGAGGGTACGGCGGCCGGTCGCTGGATTGCCCGAGACGCCTTGCGTGAGCTGCGCAGCGAGGCTGTGCGAGCGCGTTTGAATGAGCGGGCGGGAAGCTGACTCCGGTGACGGCCGGCCGGCGGCCCAGCCGCAGCTGCGACGAGCTTCGGCGGCCGACCAGTCGATGATTCGGGCGCTGGTGCGGGGCGAGCGGCTCAACCCGTTTGGACTGCGATGGGAGCATTTCTGGCTGGCGGAGACGCCGCCCGACGCGACCGGTAGCGGCGAACCCCGCGTCGTCGGTTGTGCCCAGGCACGGCCGCATAGGGACGGCTCGCGGGAGCTGGCCTCGCTGGTGACGGTGCCGGCATGGCGCGGTCGGGGTGTTGGCGAACGCCTGGTCCGACACGTGATGGCCGAAACGGGACCGCCGCTCTACCTGATGTGCGCCGCCCGGCTCGCCGGCTACTACCGCCGCTTCGGCTTTGCCATCGTGCCGGCCGACGCGCCGCTGCCGCCTCACTTCCACCGTATTCGCCTCCTGGCGCGGCTCTTCAACCCGTTCCGAGCACCGCGCCTGGCGATCATGGCCTGGCGCGGGCAGCTTGGGCGCGATTCGCCTGGGCCGGAGAGCTAGGCGTCCGGCAGTGGCCGAGACCGGTTGGCCGTCGCGTTTCTCACGCGCTTCCAACACGAATCTATTGCGACTCTTACGCCCAACCCATAGGATTCGGTTACGCGC
>JBFGLK010000582.1:0-2894 GCA_041576195.1 Promineifilaceae bacterium (SeqCode) | reverse complement strand
GGCGTCGGCCCCGGGCGCCACGTTCAGCGCGCAAAAGGTAGGCGCCGGTGGCCGCCGGCCATCGGCCAGCGCTGGCAGCGACCGCCAGGCCGCCTCGCGCTGCTCGCCGCTCAACGTGCCCACGACCATCGTCCAGGCGCCTGGCTGGCTCGTGACGTCCGGCCGGTAGCCGAGCCGGGCGATCCAGTGCGTCGGTCCGCCGGCCAGGAACAGGTCCGGCCGCGAGGCGGTGCACTGGCTACCCCCCGCTCCGCGGGGCAGGCAGACGTCCCGCTCTTCCAGCCCGCCCGGGCGGGGGAACTCCGCCGGCGGCACCAGCCCGTCGACGAGCAGGGTCGCCTTCATCGCCGGGGTGGCGTAGATCCGCTGCATCAACGCGTTCCAGATCGGGGCCGCGCCCTCCAGGCCGGCCGAGTTGCGCATGGGGCGCCCGTCGGTGTTGCCGACCCAGACGCCGACGACCAGCCCCGGCGTGTAGCCGATGGCCCAATTGTCGCGGTAGTCATCCGTGGTGCCGGTCTTCACCGCCGCCGGGAAGGGGAGCCGCAGCGGGCTGTTGGCGCCCATGGCCGGGGTACGGGCCTGGTTGTCGCTGAGGATGTCCGTGATGATATAGGCGATGCGCGGGTCGACGGCGTTGACCGCCGGGCGGCGGGCGCGGCTGGCGTCGGCCACGGTCCTGCCGGCACTGTCCACGATCCGGATGACGCTGCTCATCTCCGGCCGGCGCCCCCCGTTGGCCAGCGTGGCATAGGCTCGCGTCATCTCCAGCAAGGGCACCTCGCCGCCGCCCAGCGTGAGCGCCAGGCCGTAATAGGACGGTGGCTGCCGCAGCGACTCGACGCCCATCTGCCGCGCCGTGCTCATCACGGCCGGCACGCCCACGTCCCGTATGAGCTGGATCGGCGGGATGTTGTAGCTGTTGGCCAGGGCGTCTCGCAGCAACAGCGGCCCGTGGTAGCGGTCGTCGTAGTTGCGCGGCGTCATCGTCTGCCCACCGTCCATCGTCAGGACGATGGGCACGTCCCAGAGCACGTCACCGGTTGTCCAGCCGTGCTGCATCGCGGTGACATAGGTAATCGGCTTGAAGCTGCTGCCCGGCTGGCGCGGAGTCAGGGTCATGTTGAACTGGCCGTCGATCGCCTCGTCGAAGTAGTCGAGGCTGCCGACCATGGCCAGGATCTCGCCTGTGGCCGGCTTCAGCACGATCACGGCCGCGTTGCTCACGTCGTGCGCCCCGGCGCGCGCCGCCACGCGCTCGCGCGCCACTTGCTCAGCCAGCCGCTGGATGTCGAGGTCCAGGGTCGTGGTCACCTGCCAGCCGTTCTGCTGGAAGGCGTCCGGGCCATAACGCCGGGCCAGCTCCTCCTGCACGTAGAGGGCGAAGTGGGGCGTGTCCAGGTAAGTGGCGCCGGCCGATTCGTCGGGGGAGAGCAACGGCGCCAGCACGATCGGCTCCTGGCGGGCCGCCGCGGCCTCCCCCGGCGTCAGGGCTCCCTCGGCCACCATCAGGTCGAGGACGACCGCCTGGCGCCCCCGGGCGCCGGCCATGTTCACATAGGGGTTCCATTCGAGCGGGGACTGGGGCAGCCCGGCCAGCAGGGCCGCCTGGCCCACGGTCAGCTCGGCGGCCGGGACATCGAAGTAGGTCTGCGCGGCCGCCTCGATGCCGTAGGCGAGGTTGCCGAAGTAGATCTCGTTCAGGTACATCGCCATGATGTCTTGCTTGGAGCGCTGGCGGGTGAGAATGAAGGCGTAGAAGATCTCCAGCGCCTTGCGCCGGTAACTGGCCCCGACCCGCTCGTCGTAGTCGAAAGCGATGTGGCGCACGAGCTGCTGGGTGATGGTGCTGGCCCCGATCGGGCGGGCGTCCTGGCGGCGGGCGTTGGCCACCAGGGCGGCGAAGATGGCCGGGGGATCGAAGCCGGGGTTGGCCCAGAATGTGTCGTCTTCGACGGCGACGACCGCATCGATCACCGTCCGGGGGATCTGGTCGTAGGTGAGCCAGCGCCGCTTCTCCACCGGGGTCAGCTCAAAGAGCAGCTCGCCGTGGCGGTCCAGCAGGCGCGGCGTGCCGCCGAGCCCGGTGCCCTGAAAGCCGACGACGCGGGCGATGTCGCCCTGGAGCTGGTGGCTCAGGTAGAGGTAGGTGCCGACGAACGCCAGCGCCGTCAGTAGCACCCCGGCCAGCGCCAGCTCGACGGCCAGCAGCGCGCCGTCGAGGCAGCCGCGGCGCCGGCCGGCGTCGGCGCGGCCAGTCGCCGCCTCGCGCAGCACGTAGTCACCCATGCCGCTCATGGTAGCATGGGCCATGAGCGGCCAATACGGGAAATTCGGGGGATGTCGTGTGGGGCGATTCGCCTGAATCGCCTGAGTTAGCCGGCCATCAACGCGACTTGGCAAGTCGCGCCACAGAGGTATGATGGCCACCGATGCGATTCAGCACATCGCGCCACAGCCATTGGCCGGCATCTCGCAGTCCGATCATCACGCCGGCAACGTCGAGGGCGTCTCGCTAGTCCTGGGCCTTTTGGCCGCTGGGACGTCGGGGAGCGAGTTCAGTCATTGTGGCTTGCTCGCCGTGGGTTTCCACTGGACAGATCGGCGCATCTATCATACAACAACCGCATGAACCTGAGTGATGCCCCCTGGATTCTCAACCTCCGGCTGCAAGGCGTCGTCGAGACCCTGCAGTCGGGCCCCTACTGGCGGTTCGTGATCATCGCCGCCGTCTTCTTCGCGGCCTACCTCGTGCATCGGATGGGAGGGCGGCTGGCCCGGCGCTTCGTCCGCCTGAACCGGTACGGTAGCCGCGGCCGGCGCATGAAGCGGGAGCGCCTGGAGACGCTGCGCGGCCTGATCCGCAGCGCCATCAGCTTCTTCGTCTTCGCCGC
>JBFGLK010000581.1:0-2895 GCA_041576195.1 Promineifilaceae bacterium (SeqCode) | reverse complement strand
GCGGCCAGCCGACGGTCGAGCAACCGACGCCCCGGCGCGGCGAAAGACGCGGGCCAGCGCCGTGACAGGCGCCGGGGGCGATCTCGGCGCGAACGGGACGCCCGATGAGCCGGCCGACCGTCATTGCCATCGACGGGCCTGCGGCGTCAGGCAAGTCGACGGTGGGGCGTCAGCTGGCAGCGGCGCTCGGCTACCTGTTCCTTGACACCGGCCTCATGTACCGCGCCGTCACACTGGCGGCCCTGCGAAGCGGGCTTGACCCGGCGGACGAAAAGAGGGTGGTCGACCTCACCGGCCGGCTGGTCATGGAAATTGTTCCCGCGCCACGCGGGCTGCCCGCTGCCGGTCCGGCCGCCGGCGCGCCGCCGGCCGATGGCCGCCTGGCAACGGTCCTGCTCGATGGCGCGGACGTGACCGATGAGCTGCGTACACCTGACGTCGACGCTCACGTTTCGCAGGTGTCCGCTTACCAGGGGGTGAGGGAAGAAATGGTCCGCCAACAGCGGATCATCGCCGGCCAGGGCCCGGTTGTCGTGGTCGGCCGGGACATTGGCACGGTGGTAATGCCCGACGCACCCCTGAAGCTATACGTGACGGCGACGGCTGAGGAGCGCGCCCGGCGGCGCTGGCTGGAGCGGCGCGAGCATGGTGGCGCCGAGACGTACGAGGAGATCCTCGCCGACGTTCGCCGGAGGGATGCGTTCGACAGCGGCCGCGAGCACTCGCCCTTGCGTCCCGCCGGCGACGCCATTGTCCTCGATACGACGGACGACTCCCCCACAGCGGTGGTACGCGAGATCCTCAAGCTCCTCGACTCCTTGCCGGCCGAAGCGGTGGCAGACGAGAGGGAGGCCGGCGGGTGACGCTCTACAGCGAAGTCGACTGGCGAACGGTCCAGGGTGGTGTCGTGCAGGACGTGGCGCCACGAAGCGCCGCGGCGCGCGCGGGCGTGCGGCCCGGGGACGAGCTGCTCGCCGTCAACGGCCGGCGCGTGGAAGACGTCATCGACGTTCAGTACTACGGCGCCGAGGAGCACCTGTCCTTGCTGGTGCGACGCGACGGCGACCCGGTGGCGCTGGAGACCGGACGGCGTTACGGCCAGGCGCTCGGACTCACATTCGCCCACCCGACGTTCGACACCGACATCCGGCGCTGCAACAATCTGTGCGAGTTCTGCTTCGTCTTGCAGATGGCGCCCCGATTCCGGCGGACGCTCTACATCAAGGACGACGACTATCGCTACTCGTTCCTATTCGGCCATTTCGTCACACTCACCAATCTGACCGATCACGATTGGTGGCGGATCGAGACAATGGGCCTGTCCCCGCTCTACGTGTCCGTGCACGTCACGGACCTGGAGCGGCGCCGGCAGTTCCTGCGAAACGCGGACGCCCCGGACATCATGGCCCAGTTGCGCTGGCTGGCCGCGCGGGGCATCGTGATGCACACGCAGCTGGTCGTCGTACCCGGTCTGAACGACGGCGAATGGCTCCAGCGGTCCCTGGCAGACCTGGCGACGTTGCACCCGGCCGTGGCCTCTATCAGCGTTGTGCCGGTGGGACTGACGCGCCAGCACAAGTATGGCATGCGGCCCCACACCCACGCCGAGGCGGCGGCGATGCTCGACCTGCTGGAGGCGCGACAGGTCGACTTCCAGACACGCTTTGGGGCGCGCTTCGTCTACCCTACCGACGAGTGGTACCTGGTGGCCGGCCGGATGGTGCCGGAGGCGGACGCCTATGACGGCTTGGAGCTACACGAAAACGGCCTGGGAATGGTGCGGCGGTTTCTGGACGATTGGGCCGGTCTGGCGGCGGAGATCGAGGCGTGGCAGGCAGGCGAGCCCGCCCGGGCCACGGCGCTGCGCGGGCGCCGGCTCACGCTGGTGACCGGCACGCTCTTTGCCGGCACGCTGCGGGAGACCGCGGCGGCCATGAGCGAGCGTACCGGCGTCGCCCTTGAAGTGGTGCCGGTGGTCAACGAGCGGCTCGGTCCAACGATCACCGTCGCCGGCCTGCTCATGGGCGCCGACGTGCTTGACGCCCTCGCGCCCGTCGATCCCGGCGACCTGATCGTATTGCCCCGAGTCATGTTCGACCACCCAGATCGAATCACTCTCGACGATATCAGCCCTCAGGAGATCGCCAATCGCCTCGGGCACCCGGTGGCGTTGGCCGACGGGCTCGGGGACGTTTGGGACGCCCTGACGGAGCGGTCGCCACTGATCTACCGCCCGGACGGGGACCCGGCCCCATCGCCGCCACACCGAACGCAGGACGAATCGGATCGTGGCCGCGGTCGTCTGAGTGGTCGCGTCCTCGATTAGTCCCCTGTCGTTGAGCGGAGGCGCCCGGGTAGATGCCGTGGCGGATGCTCCCGGGCTGCCAAAAATGATGAACGGATAAGTCTAGGCCGATTCCCAGGGTGAAACGCCGCCCCGGCGGCGTGGATTCCCATACAATGGAAGCCAGTTTCTCCCGTCATCCTCAGGAGTCCAACAATCGATCAGCGCGGTTGCCCCGCACGTCCTGGCGCAGACGCCAGAAGGAGTTCTCATGGCCACAACCTCGTCGCCTGTCAAGCCCGCCGAACCCACAGCCGCGACCTGGCGTGAGGCGATCAAGCCCTACGTTCATCCAGATGAGCGCCGCAGTTGGGCGCAGGTGCTTAATTCCTTGCTACCCTATCTGGCGCTTTGGGCCCTCATGCTGTGGAGCCTGCGCATTTCCTATTGGGTGACCCTGCTGCTTGCGGTGCCCGCCGCCGGCTTTCTGGTGCGTTTGTTCATAATCTTCCACGACTGTGGCCACGGTTCCTTCTTCCGGTCACGGCGCCTCAATGACGCCGTCGGCATTGTCACCGGGCTGCTCGTCTTCACGCCGTACTACCGCTGGC
>JBFGLK010000580.1:0-2901 GCA_041576195.1 Promineifilaceae bacterium (SeqCode) | reverse complement strand
GATCCGGACGGCAACTACATCGTCGTCGACGGCAGCGGCTTTGCCTGGAGTGGCGGCTTCGCCTGGAGTGGGGGTTTTGCCTGGAGCGGCAATTATATCTGGAGCACCGGCTTTGCCTGGAGCGGGGGCTTCGCCTGGAGCGGGGGCTTTGCCTGGAGCGGGAATTACGTGTGGCCGGACCAGCCGGCCTGGACCAGCAGCGGAGCCAGCGTCAATCGTTGGGTGCCTCAGGAGTAGCCCATCATGCACAGAGAGCGTTTCATTACCGGGCAAGCGGGCCATGAGATGGGCCAGGATGACCAGGGGCGGCCTGAGCGGTCGACGGAACGCCGGCGTCTATTGGCGGGGATCATGGCGCTGGGCGCGTTGCTCGCGGTGGTCGGCTTCATTTGGGCCGGGCATATCGTGCCGGTATTGATCTAAACCGTCGGCATCGGCGCGTTCTGGCCCGTCCCGTGGCGACACGGGGCGGGTTTTTTTATTGGGACTGCCGGCGAGATTCGCCGGCGGTGGGCCGTTGGTGGGTTGGTTGGGTGGTTGGGTAGATTGTCGTGGGGAACTGCCGGGGAAATTCCCCGGCGGTGGCTTGTTGGTAGGTTGGTTGGGTGGTTGGTTGGATTGTAGTGGGGAACTACCGGGGAGATTCGCCGGCGGTGGGTTGTTGGTGGGTTGGTTGGGTGGGTGTTTGGGCGGTGGGGCGCCGCGATCAGGCGGGGTCGGGGGCCCGCGCGGCCTCGCGAATCTGGCGGTGGGCGGGCACGGCTTGCAGGTAGCCCTGGCGCAGGCTCTCGCTCGGGATCTCGGCGGCCCGGGCCTCTAGCTGAGACACGCCGCGCATCAGGATCTGGCCGGCACGTGGGTCCTGGCGGCTTTGCAGGACGCGGTAGCACGTCAGATAGACTTGCGCCGGCGACTCGGTGCCCTCAAGCGCGCCGTCCTGCTCCAGATGGGTGAGGACCGCGTCCACCAGGCGCCCGGCCTCGTCGGGGGTGCCCTGGGCCATGGCGACGCGCGCCAGGCAGGCGCGCAACTCGACGGCCAGGGCCGGCTGGCCCAGCTCGTGCCAGATGGCGAGCGACTGCCAGTAGGTGGTCCGCGCCTCGTCGGGTTGCCCCAGCGCCAGCAGCGCGTGCCCTAACGGGATGAGGGCATAGCCCTGGAGGCGGCGGCTGTCGACCTCCCGGGCGATGGCCAACGCCTGCCGACCATAGTCGCGCGCCGCCTCGGGTTGTTCCTGATAGTAGTGGGCCAGGCTGAGGTTGACGAGCGCCATGCCCTCGGCGAAACGGGCCTTGATGCGCTGGCTGATGGCCATCGCTTCCTCGCCGTAGGCCTGCGCCTGAGCATAGTCGCCAAGGTCCATGTGCAGGGCGCCCAGGTTGCTGAGCACCATCGCCTGTCCCTGGCGGTCGCCCACCTGCCGGAAGCCGGCCAGTGCCCGCTCCCAGAAGCGTGTGGCGCGGCCAAAGCGCTTGCGATCATAGGCCAGGTGCCCCAGGCTGCTGAGCGCCTGGTTCTGCCCCTGCAAGTGGCCGAGACCCTCGAATCGCGCGTTGGCGTCGACAAGGTGTGCTTCGGCCTCGGCCAGACGCCCGCGGTGGAGCTGCAAGAGCCCCAGGGTGCGCACACCATGGGCCTCTTCCAGCGCCGCCCCGGCGCGCCGAGCCAGCGCGATGGCCTGGGCGAGGCGCGTGCCGGCAGCGTCGTAGTTCCCCTGTCGCAACAGCGCGGTCGCCCACGTCAGGCTGGCGGTCGACTGCAGACGAGCGTCGTCTACCAGCTGCGCCAGGCGCAACGCCAGCTGAGACAGCGTAAGCGCCATGTCGCTGTCGCCGTGGTCCAGGCGACGCTGGGCGCGACGGAGGGTCACCTCGGCGCGCCGGCCATCGTCCTGAAGCTGGTCTGCCAGGGCGCCCAGGCTGGCCAGATCGCGGTCGCTCGCCTCGTGATCGCCGAAGAGCGCGACAAGTTCCTCGCGCGCCAACAGGAGCGCATACCGGTCGCCACTCTGCGTGTCCGGCGTATGCTCCAGCGCCTGAGAAAAGAAATCTAGAGCGGACTCCGCCTCGTGGTCGGCGACCGCCTGCTCGGCGGCCAGGCGATAAAATCGCGCCGCGTCCACGCGGTCACCGCCCGATTCCAGTCGGGCGGCCATATCTGCCAGTTGTCTGATCGGGTTGGCGAGATGGTTAGCGCTCATGGATCATGCCATTTGGTCGAACATCGCTCGGTCCTGGTCGCGGACGTCAGGTCCTCCTGAGACTGGCTCATGGGATACCCGCCGCATGGCTCATGACCAGGCACTCTGGCTCAAGCTTCAGTACACCTACCCCTATTTCAACCGACGCGCATTACAGCCATTGTTACGAGCGGCTGGACCCGTTAGGACATCGGTACCAGCGGGTCCGGGACCGGCGCCACTCTGGCGACCGCCCTGTTTGGGACCCAAAATGGGCGCCGCAACAAAGTGCAACAGCTCCGCAACAGCTCCTTAACGACTTCTGAACAGCCAGCGGGTAAGCTGAATAGCATCCAGGGCCTGACCACGAGGTCGGGCCACAAACAAATGGATGACATACGTCACAAGGAGACCCTCATGAATCGTGGCAAGAATCTCATCTACATGTTCCTGGGCGGTGTGATTGCCCTGGCCCTCGTCTTTGGCGGGGTGGCGGCCTTCGCGGCCCAGACTGACGACGCGGCGACGCCGACGGCGCAAAGCGACGGCACGGTCGACGCGGTCACGCGCCTCTTCCGGGTCCACGGCGAACGCCGCTTGGCCCGCCAGGCAAGCGACAAAGCGCAGGCCCTGGCGGACGCCCTGGGGATCACGCTTGACGACCTGAACGCGGCCCACGAGCAGGTCCGCACCGCCGCCATCGAGCAGGCCGTGGCCGATGG
>JBFGLK010000579.1:0-2910 GCA_041576195.1 Promineifilaceae bacterium (SeqCode) | reverse complement strand
GGGCGATGGCAGGCGGCGCAGTCGGTGCCGGCAAACAGACCATGGTCGAATACGGCGTTGGCGAAGCGGGCTGTGTCGAGATGGCAGGCGGCGCAACGTCCCGGGTAGTGGAACGGCGGCGGCGTGTGGCATACCTGGCAGTCGCGGTCTTCCATCAGGCGATGGTCGAAGGCGATGGCCACCCAGTCGACGACGGAATGGCACTGAGCGCACTCGGGGCCATAGGCGCCGGCATGGGGCTCATCCGCGGCGTGACAGGCCACGCAACGGGCGCTGGTGCCCTGGTAGCGGCCCTCGGCGTGGCAGGCCTGGCAATCCTCGAGGGCGTGCCCGCCGGTCAGCGCGAAGAAGTCATGATCGACCTGATCGAGGGCCGCTGCGGGAAACGGCACGGCCCGGCCGACGAGCAGATCGGCGGTCGGCCGGCCAGGCGTGCCGGGAGTGGCCAGCTCGAGGGGCACGGCCTCGGGCGTGGCCAGGTCAAGCAAAACCCGGTTCGGACTGCCGGCATGGCCAAGACCCAGGAGCGACTGCACGCGCGCCCCCCACGGCGCGGAGCCGCCGCCGTCCTGGCGTTCGGCGCGGGCAGCCCGCCCGAGGGCCAGGAACACCACGGCGATGCCGGCAGCCAACCCCAGGCTCAGCCACAGAACACCCCGTCGACGCAAACGGCTCACGGTCTCGCTACCTACCGGTGATTACTCAAGCGCCCGGCCGCCGGTCGCCGTTTGGGTCCGGCGGTCGGCGTTCCAGCTGGTGCAGGCGATAGAGCCGCTCAATCGTCGCGCGCATGGCCGGTCCGCCCGCCTCGAGCTCATCCAGAAACGGTTGAACGTCGATGCGCTCCTCGATCAGCCAGCGCAGCGGGTCGGCCAGCGACTGCTCGCCGATGAGCAGCGCGCCGATCAGGCGGCCGTCACCCATCACCAGGCGCAGTGTGTTGGGGCCACTCTGGTCCCAGGCGCTGGCGTGATAGTGGGGCCGCACGAACCAGCTTTCGGATGAGCCGCGCGAAAGGTGCTGCAAGATCTCCGGGTCGTCGCCATCCGGATCCGGGTCGATCTGGCCAATGATGGCAATGTGTAGCTCGAATAGCTTGCAGACGTTGAACGAGATGCCCTTTCGGTACGGGATTGGTCGTCCCGCCATGTTGTGGGCCGCCGCCTTGCCTTCCGCCACAGCGCTCGGCCAGAGGATGTCCAGCAGGTGGCGCTCGGCCCACGGGTCATAGACCTGGGCGCAGTCGCCGGCGGCAAAGACGTTGGGCGCGCTGCTCTCCAGAAACTGGTTGACAAGAATGCCGCGGTCCACTTCTAGCGACGCCTGGCGCGCGAGCTCAAGCTGCGGGCGGACGCCGATGGCCACACCAAAGACATCGCACGGCAGACTGCCGCCCCCGGCCAGGCGCGCCGCCCCCACCCGGTTCGACCAGCGCCGAGGAAGGATCTCCTCGGCCTCTGTGTCGGTGTGGATACATACGCCGTGATGGCGCATCGCGGTTGCCAGGATGTCCGACTCCGCCTGGTTGAAGACTTTGCCCCAAAGGCGGTCGCGCCGCACCAGATAGTGCGTCTGCAACCTTCGCGCGACGAACGCCTCGGCCATTTCGAGCGCGGTGATGCCGCCGCCGATGACGACGGCAGTACGTCGGCGCCGCGCCTGGCGCAGGAGCTCGCGAGTGCCCTCTAGAGTGTCCAGATAGACGACGCCGGGCAGTGTATGGTCGGGATAGGGCGGAGGCACCGCGCGGGCGCCGGTCGCGATGAGCAGGCGGTCGTAGGGCAGTTGCCGGCCATCCTCCAGGAAGAGGCGCTGTTTTCGCGTGTCCAGCTCTTTGGCGCGAGCGAAAACCAGGTCCAGGCGCTGCTCCTCGTACCAGGCCTGCGACCGGGCCACGACCTGGCTCAAGGGGATCTCGCCGGTGGCCACGTACGCCAGCCCGGGGCGGGAGTACATGCGGGTGGGCTCGGCCGTCACAATGATGATCGTGGCCCCAGGGTCATGGTGGCGCAGGGTCTCGGCGGCGGCGACACCGGCGGCGCCGTTGCCGATGATCACATACCGGGCGGCCCGTTGGCCATTACGGCTGGAGGACAACGCGTTCCTCCCACCGCAGGGTGCCTCGCGGGCAGACCTGGATGCACTGCCCACAGCTGATGCAGGCGCTGTCAGTGACGGGCTGGCCCTGCCGGGCGAAGCTGCGCACGTCAATGCCGACCGGGCAGTTGTAGCCGCAGACGCCACACTGAATGCAGCGCGAGCCGTCGGCGGCCACGCGACCGAGCCGAACTACCTGGACGTCCGCCAGATCTTCTTCGCTTTTTGAGCCCTTGATCCACTCGAGTAGCGCCATGCCAATCCTTCGCCAGGTCCCGTGTCGCGGCCGGCCCGCGACCAAGTTATGAGTCGCGGTTGTAGACGAAAAGTCACGGGTGTCTCCGGCGGGCGCCATCAGTCCTCTCCCTCACGTTCCTTCAGGCCGGCCGGGTGACACAAGGCGCAATCGGGCAGTTCGGTCGGCTCGATGCCCTCTTTCGCATGCTCGTCCACCATATCTGCGGGGTCGTGGCAGGCGTTGCACGTGTAGGCGGTGAACGTGCTCGGGTGACAGGTGGCGCAGTCCAGCTCCCCTTGCTCGCCATGATCGAGGGGGAATGTGTGGCGCATAAGCCGGGCCGGCTGCCAGGCGTCGGTGCTGTGACAGGCGTCGCACTCCAGGCCAAAGAGGCCGGCATGGAGCCCCGGCTCGTCGTGACAGGCGACGCAGGGGCGCGGCGTGCCGGCAAACGTCAGCCCGGCGTGGCAGGCGGCGCAGGTGGCCTCTGCGTGGGCCCCCGTCAGGGCGAATACGGCGCTGTGGTCGAAATTGGCCAGGCGATCGACGCCGTCATGGCAGGCCAGGCACTCGTC
>JBFGLK010000578.1:0-2910 GCA_041576195.1 Promineifilaceae bacterium (SeqCode) | reverse complement strand
TGGTCTGCCACACGATACGCCACGAGTGCGAGAGCACGCGACCGTAGTCCATGAGATTCTCCTCGATATCAAGTAAACAAGCCGCTGGGTGCCGTCGCCCGGACACGATACGGGCGCCAACCCCTCTCACCTATACGGTCCAGGAGGCAAAGGCGTTTCGCCGAGATGTCTTTTCGTCGCCTAGTCGCCTGGTCCACATTCGCTCGGGTTCATCGCGCTGGCATTATCCCTGACCCCTGCGGACCTGCTTTCGCAAGACACGCAGCACTCATACTCCGCACTCCCCGCTCCCCACGCCGCACTCCCCTCACTCCCACTCAATCGTCCCCGGCGGCTTCGACGTGACGTCATAGACGACGCGATTGACGCCGGCGACCTCGTTGACGATACGGCGGCTGACGCGAGCCAGCAGCTCGTAGGGCAGCCGCGCCCAATCGGCGGTCATGAAGTCCTCCGTCGTTACCGCCCGCACGGCGACCACCTCTTCGTAGGTCCGGCCGTCCCCCATGACACCAACGCTGCGCACGGGTAGCAAGACGCAAAACGCCTGCTGAGTCTCGTCCCGGAGCATGCTGGCCCCGGCCAACTCCTCGAGAAAGATGGCGTCGGCTGCGCGCAGGCGCTCCAGCCGCGCCCAGGTCACCTCGCCCAGGCAGCGAATGGCCAGGCCTGGTCCCGGGAACGGCTGGCGCCAGAGGATGGCGTCCGGCAGGCCCAGGGCGGCGCCGATGCGGCGCACCTCGTCTTTGAACAGCCAGCGTAGCGGCTCGACGAGCTTGAGGTGCATGTCTGCCGGCAGGCCGCCGACGTTGTGATGGGTCTTGATCGTCTGCGCCTCGGGTCGATCCCGGCTGGCGCTCTCGATGACGTCCGGGTAGATGGTGCCCTGGCCGAGGAAATCGATCTGGCCCAGGCGGCGCGCCTCGCGCTCGAAAAGGCGCACGAACTTCTCCCCGATGATCCGCCGCTTCGTCTCCGGCTCGGTCACCCCCGCCAGGGCCTCCAGCACCTCCTCCACGGCGTTCACCGCCACCAGCGTCATGCCCTGCTCCTGGCGAAAGGCGCGGATGACCTGGTCGGCCTCCCCCCGGCGCAACAGGCCGTGATCGACGAAGATGCAGATTAGCTGGTCGCCGACGGCACGGTGCAGGAGGCCGGCGGCCACCGCCGAGTCCAGCCCGCCGCTGAGACCAAGCACCACCCGCCCGGCCCCGATCTGTTCCCGGAGGGCGTCGGTCGTCTCCTCGATGAAGCTCACCGGCGTCCAGTCGGCTCGGCAGCCACAGATGTGATGGACGAAGTTACTGAGGAGCTGCCTTCCGAGCGGCGTGTGGGTCACTTCCGGGTGAAACTGGACGGCGTAGAGCCCGCGGGCCGGGTCTGCCGCCGCGGCCAGCGGGGCGTTGGCGGTGTGTGCCAGCGGGCGAAAGCCGGGCGGCAAGGCGTCGACGCGGTCCCCATGGCTCATCCAGACGCGCAGCTGCGTGACGCCGGCCGCCTCGCCGTCCGCCGGGATGCCGGCAAACAATGGATCGCCGGGCTCCGCCACCTGCAGCTGCGCCGGCCCGTATTCGCGATGCTGGCTGCTGGCGACGCGGCCACCCAGGCGATGGGCGAGCAGCTGCATGCCGTAGCAGATGCCCAGCACCGGCAGGCCACTGTCCAGGATGTAGTCTGGCAGGCGCGGCGCGTCGGGGTCGTAGACGCTGCTCGGGCCGCCGCTGAGGATGAAACCGCGCGGGCTGAGGGCCAGCACCTCGTCGGCCGGGGCCCGCCAGGAGAGGATCTGGCAGAAGACGTGAGCCTCACGCACCCGCCGGGCGATGAGCTGGGCGTATTGTGAGCCGTAATCGAGAATGACGATGGTATCGTGCGCCATGGCCGCTGTGCGCGCCCGCCCGGGGCGCCTCAGTCCTCCCGGAGCTCGATCTGGCCGTTATGCATGGCGGTGACCGTCGCCGCCGCAAAGATGGGCACGCCCCAGCGCGCCAGCGCCGCCCGCCCGCCCTCAAACGACTTCTCCACCACGCAGCCGATGCCCACCAGGCTGGCCCCGGCCGCCTGGACGATGCGGGCGAGGGCCTCGATCGTCTGGCCGGAGGCCAGAAAGTCGTCCACGATGAGGATGCGTTCGCCCGGTCGCAGGAACTCGGGCGACACCATGAGCTGCACCTCGCCGCCCTTGGTGTGGCTCGGCGCCGTCGTCAAGAAGACCGGCTCCCGCATGGTGATGGGCTTGTGCTTGCGGGCGTAGACGACGGGCAGGTTGCCCATGGCCAGCCCGGTCATCAGCGCCGGCATGATGCCGCTGACCTCGGCGGTGAGGATGCGGGTGGGGGCGCTGCCGGCAAAGAAGTCGGCAATCGCCTGGCCGACGGCCTGCATCAAGAGCGGATCGACCTGGTGGTTGAGGAAGCTGTCGATCTTCAGGATGCCCCGACCCAGATTCTGGCCCTCCGCGCGAATCCGTTCGTTGAGCTGTTTCATGCGACCTCCCTTTGGCTGGCGAGCCCATTATAACGCGCTTTCGCCCGATGGCTGGGGCGTCCATCCCGTCTTTCGCCTTGACACGATAGGTGTTCTTCGATATACTTCGTTCAATTCATATTGAAAGTAACGAAGGATGGGCCCCATGTTGTCCCACATCGAACAAGGCCTGCAGGCGGTGGAAGCGGAGTTGACGCGCGCGACTGGCTCCCGCGTGCCCCTGCTGGATGACGCGAGCAGGCACACCATCGGCGCCGGCGGCAAGCGACTGCGCCCACAACTCGCCCTGCTGGCCTACCTGGCCGCGGGCGGAAAGACGTGGCAGCGCGTCGTGCCGGCCGCCGCCGCCCTTGAGCTCGTTCACACCGCCACGCTCGTCCACGATGACATCAATGATCACAGCCTGACGCGGCGCGGCCGGGC
>JBFGLK010000577.1:0-2915 GCA_041576195.1 Promineifilaceae bacterium (SeqCode) | reverse complement strand
GGCCACGACCAGGGCGGGCAGTTTGCTGCGCAGGGTCCAGAGCCCCCCCAGGCGCTCGGCGCCCAGGCGCATGATGACAAAGAGGAAGAGGACCATGATCGCCCCGGCATAGACCGTGATCTGGACCATGGCCAGAAAGGGAGCGTTCAGGGCCAGGAAGAGCACCGCCAGCGTGATCATGTTCAGGATGAGGAACAGCGCGCTGTAGATGGCGTTGCGGGTGGCCACCATGCCGGCCGCCGCGCCCAGCGCGATCACGGCCAGGATGCCAAACAAGATCGGATTTCCCATGAACTTGCCTCTTCTCGCGGCGGCCGTGGCCGCCGCCAACGGTCACTTCGGGGCGGCCGACCTGGCACGATGCCCGCCGCCCCAACCCAAAGCGCCTACTTCGGGTTCTCCATATCCGGGATCGCCCGGTCGAATTCGCCCGGTGGCACGGTTTGCGGCGTCGGGCGGCCGCGTGGAGACACCGGCACGATCAGCATCTCTTTCGTGTAAATGGCGCTGGCCCGATCGGTGTAGCTCAGCTCGTACTTATCTTCCAGGACGATCGCCTCCGTCGGGCAGGCGTCCTCGCAATAGCCGCAGAAGATGCACCGCAGCATGTTAATCTCGTAGACGCGGGCGTAGCGCTCGCCGGGCGAGAAGCGTGCCTCGTCGCTGTTCTCCGCCGCCTCGACAAAGATGGCGTCCGCCGGACAGGCCGCCGCGCACAGCGAACAGCCGATGCACTTTTCCAGCCCGTTGTCATAGCGCTTGAGCTCATGACGGCCCTTGAAGCGCGTGCGCACCGGGCGCTTGATCTCAGGATACTGGATCGTCACCGGTGGCTGGAACAGATGCTTGAACGTGGTTGCCAATCCGCGGAAGATTTCACCAATCATAGTGCAGTGCTTTTCTGGTCGAGGTCAGCCTACAGGCCGAGCAGGGTCGTGCGAATGAAGTCGAAAATGGGCTCCAGGGCGCCGATGTCCCCCAGGACGACGAAGATCACGGTCACCACCAGGTTCAGGACCGCTGCCGGCAGCAACACCTTCCAGCCGAACGCCATCAGCTGATCGTAGCGCAGGCGGGGCAGCGAGGCGCGGATCCAGATCATCAGGCAGAGGCCGATGACGATCTTGCCGATCGTGTAGACGAAACCCAATGCCGGCACCTGGTCCACGAACGGCCCGCGATACCCACCCAGGAAGAGCACGGCGGCGATGGCGCTCAGCGAGATCATCTTCATGTACTCGGCCATGAAGAACATGCCGAAGCGCATGCCACCATACTCCACGTTATAGCCGGAAGAGAGCTCCTGCTCAGCCTCCAGCAAGTCGAAGGGCGCCCGCTGCAGCTCGGCCAGGGCGCCGATGCCAAAGATCACGGCCGCGATCGGCTGCACCAGGAAGAACCAGCCGCCTCGCTGCGCCTCGACGATGTCGCCCAGGTTCATCGAGCCGGCCAGGATCAGTGGCGGCAGCACCGACAGGCCCAGCGCCAGCTCGTAGCTGATCATCTGCGCCGCGGCGCGAATGCCGCCAAGAATGGCGTATTTGTTATTGGACGCCCACCCGGCCAGCGCGACGCCGTAGACACCGATGGACGTGATCGCCAGAATGAAGAGCAGCGCCACGTTCAGGCCGGGGGCGATGGCGAAGTAGGGGCTGAACTGCGCCCCGAAGATGTCGATCTCGCCCGCCCACGGTATGACCGCCAGGATCAGAATGGCCGGCATCACCGTGATCATGGGCGCCAGCATGTAGACGGCCTTGTCGACCTGAGCCGGGGTGTAGTCTTCCTTGAAGAACAGCTTCACGGCGTCGGCCGCCGGCTGCAAGATGCCGCCCAGCAACTTGCGCTCTCCGCCGCGCCAGGGAATGGGCAGGTAGCCGGCCCGGTTTGGGCCGACGCGTGCCTGCAGGCGGGCCAGTAGCTTGCGCTCCAGCAGCGTGGCGTAGGCGAAACCGGTGATCACCGCGAAGGTCACGATGAAGCCGACGATCACGGCGCGGAGCGCCACCTGTCCTGGGGTCATGCGACCTCCTTGGCCTTTTCAATGCGCACCGGGCCAGCATGGAAGCGCATGCCGCGAACGAGCGCCACGCCATCGGCCACGTCCTCGTTCACGTGGGCCGGCGCCGTCAGGACCCGGCCGTTCACCCGCAGGGCGACCTGATCGCCGTCGGTCACGGCCAGCGCGTCGGCGTCGCGCGGGTGCAACCACACCTCCGGCCGGGCGACGCGAGGTTGGATGACCGACGAACGGTCCACCAGAGTGCCTGGCGCGTAGAGGGCCGCTGCCTGGATGACGAGCAGCCCATCCGGCGCCGTCTCGCGCGCCACGGGGACGTCGAACATTTCGAGCGCCCCGGCCTCGGCGGCCGCTGGCCACTGCCGGCCCAGGCCGGATTCGTTGCGATAGGCGTTGCCGCCGTAGTAGAGGTCGTCGCCGCCCACGTCGGGCCATTGCGGCTCCACCTGGGCCAGGACCCGGTAGTCGAGCCCGGCATAGGCCGGGGTCGCCTCGGCGATCTGGCGGAAGACGAGGCTGGCGGCGAACGGGGGCTTACCAAGGCCCAGCCGCTCCCCCACCTGGGCCAGGATCTGCCAATCGGGCCGGCCATCGCCCAGGGGCGGGATGGCGGGGTAGAAACGCTGCACCCGCCGCTCGCCGCTGGTGTAGGTGCCCTCGCGCTCGGCCCAGCTCTGAGCCGGGAGGACGACGTCGGCCTGGGCCGCCGTCTCGGTGAGGAAGAGCTCCTGCACGACGAGAAACTCGAGTTGCCCGCGGTCGGCCAGGTAGCCGTCGCCGATGGGGTCGGCGCCGGCCACGTAGAGGCCACGGACGGCGCCAGCGGCGACGCCGGCGTAGATGGCCGCGGCACGGGCGCCGTCGGGCGAGGCCACGCCCATGTCGTAGGCGCCCT
>JBFGLK010000576.1:0-2920 GCA_041576195.1 Promineifilaceae bacterium (SeqCode) | reverse complement strand
TTCCGGCTCATCCGGGAAGGCGAAGCCGACGTCACGAAAGGTCAGCTCGCCGCGCGCGTCGGGCAGGGGTCGGGCGTCGGGCGCGTCGGCAACCAGCAGGGGCGCATCCAGGATCTGGTACATGCGCGGCGCGGCCGCCAGCGCCTGGCGCTGCAGGCTGATCAGCCAGCCCATGAAGCGCACGGGCCAGATGAGCGCCCAGATGTACCACTGGAACGAGAAGAAGACGCCTAACGACGTCTGCCCGGCGAGCACCCGGCGCACGCCGAACCAGGTCAGCAGGACGAAGGCCAGGCCGATGAGCATGTCCATGGCCGGCAGGGCCCTCGCCTCCAGTCCGGCCCGAGCCAGGTTGCGGTCGCGGTTGGTCGCGTTCTGGCCGCGAAAGCGAAGCGCCTCACGCACCTCCTGGGCGAAGGCTTTGACCAGGCGAATGCCGCTGAGTGTCTCTTGCAGCGCCTCCGTCAGGTGGCCCATTTGCTCGCGCTCGCGGTCCCAGAGCGGTCCGATCTTCCGATCGAAGAAGAAGACGACGACGCCAAGGACGGCCAAGGGGGCATAGAGCAGCAGAGTGAGCTGCCAATCAAGCAGGAAGAGGATGACGCTGACGCCGACGAAGGAGAAGATGCCGGCGATCTGCAGCAGCAGCCCCCAGCCAACGTACTCCTGGATGGCCTCCACGTCACTCGTTACCCGGGACATGATCTCGCCCGTGGGCATCTCGCGGTAGAAGCTGGTCGGCAACGCCTGCAGACGCTCATAGAGGCGATTGCGCACGTCGCGGACCACGTCCTGGCCCACCTGGTGCTGGAAGACCCACTGGACGTAGCCGACGACGGAGCGGCCGGCCTGGCCCAGGACGAGCAGCCCGGCATAAGAGACGACCCGGCGCAGGTCGCCGGCGGCCAGCCCGCGGTCGATGGTCCAGCCGAACAGCATCGGCACCAGGAAGTCGCCGATGATGATCGACAGGAAGATGAGCCCAATGGAGATGCCGAAGCGGCCGCGGTAGGGCGCCAGGTAGCCTAGCAGACGTTTGTAGTTGACCATGCGATTCTCCAGGAGTCGGCCGCTCGCCGGCGGCCCAAATAAAAAGGCCCCGCATATCCGGTGACATGCGGGGCCTGGAAAGGCAACCTGGGTGCTGGTCGCGTCAACACCTTCTCGCAAAGGCTGCGCCGGCACCAACAGACACACGCATGCCACGCACGCAAACACCGCCCTCGGCGGCGTCACGGGCCCGGTCTTGCGGAGTGATGTAGACGATGAAGAACATCTGTGGTGCCTGAATACCAGTTTCCAATATCAAACGATAGACCCCGACATCATACATGTCGGGGTCTGCCCTGTCAACCACCATCGTCGCGGGGAGGTTGGATCCATCTGCCAGAGACCACGGCGGCGCGATTTGCCGTATTCGAAGTGGCCCTGGCCAGATCGGGTGGTGACCGCCGCTATGGCGTCTGGCGCATCACCATCACGACCTTACCCTGGACCTTGACATCCTCGGGCGCGGCGTAGATGGGGCTCATGGTCGGGTTGGCCGGCTGCAGGCGGATGCGGTCGCCCTCGTGGTAGAAGTGCTTGAGCGTGGTCGTGTCGCTGGAGTGGAGCCAGACCGCGACCATATCGCCGTTGCGGGCGATCTCCTGCTGCCGCATCACCACGATGTCGCCTTCGTTGACCATGGCGTCGATCATCGAGTCCCCCTTCACCCGCAGGGCAAACAGGTCTCGGCTCTGCTTCGGCAGCATACTGGCGGCGATCTCCACCACATCCTCTTCGTCATAGGTGCGGAACGTGTCGTTGCCCACATTGATCGGCTCGCCGGCGATGATCCGGCCCATGATCGGGATGCGCAGCAGGTTCTCCGCCACTTCAGTGACGGCCTCATAGAGGCGCAGGGCCCGATCCGAGAGGCGCAGGCCGCGCGACACCTCGCGCTCCCGCACGATCAGGTCCTTCTGCTCCAGCTTGTTGAGATTATAGGTGACGACCGAGGTGGAGGTGATGCCTACCGCCTCGCCGATTTCCCGGATGGTCGGTGGCCGGGTGTGCTCCTGAATGTAAGACGCAATATAATCCAGGATAGCCTGCTGGTTCTTGGATAACTTGTCTGCCTTCGCCATGGTTGCCTCCGTTGCCCTGCCTGGATACGTCAGGCAGCAGCAGGCACAATGCGCTCATTTGTTCCAGTATAACACGAACAGGCGTTCGATGTCAACACACTGGGGCGGTGCCGTGTGGGGCGGCGGCGAGCCGGAGTGCCGCTCATGCAATTCGAACCTTTTTCGTTTCGTAGTCGCCGTTCGAACGTGATCGCCCGGCAGGGCGTCGTGGCTACCAGCCAGCCGCTGGCGGCGGCGGCCGGCGTGGCCGTGCTGGCGGAAGGCGGCAACGCCGTGGACGCGGCCATCGCCACCGCGGCGACGCTGTGCGTCGTCGAGCCGTGCTCGACGGGCATCGGCGGCGATGCCTTCGCCCTGATCTATTCGGCCGCCGAGGGACGCCTCTACGGGCTGAACGCCAGCGGGCCGGCGCCGCTGGCCATGACGGCGGACTGGGTGCGCGCCCGTGGGCACGCCCAGATGCCGGCACTCGGCCCCATCCCGGTCACAGTGCCCGGCGCCGTCCGCGGCTGGGAAGCGGCCCTGGACCGGTTCGGCAGCCGCGGCCTCGACAGCCTGCTGGCCAGGGCAATCGACTACGCCGAGCGAGGCTTCCCCGTCAGCCAGCGCATTGCCCGCAGCTGGCGCCGTTCCGAAGTGAAGATGGGTCGCCATCCGGATTCGCGCCGCGTCTGGCTCCCCGGTGGGCGGGCGCCGCGCCCGGCCGAGCTGTTCCGCAATCCGGAGTTTGCCGGCACGCTGCGCACCCTGGCCGACGCCGGGCCCGACGCCTTCTACACCGACGAGCCCGC
>JBFGLK010000575.1:0-2924 GCA_041576195.1 Promineifilaceae bacterium (SeqCode) | reverse complement strand
GTTGGGCGCTGCCGTCGCTTTACGCTATGCTAATAGGCGGCCTGACCGGGTAAAACGGCTGGTCATCGTGGCCCTCCCGGTTGAGGGTCGCCATTTGAACGAGCGTCTCCGCACCATGCCCGGGGACGCCTTCCTCCAGCGGTTTATCTATCGCATCGCGGACCATCCAGAGGTTGAACGGGAATCTCATAAGACCGACCAGAACGCCATGTGGCGCCTGGCAGAAGAGGTGGGCACGACCGACTTCGCTGACGATCTCGAGCGCGTGGCCAGCCCATCGCTCCTGGTCTACGGGGAGCACGATCCTGTGGTGGCCACGCCAAATGGCGACTACGCGTCACTGCGGCAGGCGACGGTCAACCGCCAATTCGTCGAGCTGCCGGAGGCCGGGCACTTCCCGATGCTTGAGGACTCGGCCCGCTTCAATCGACTGGTCCTTGACTTCCTCATGGCGGAGGCAGTTGCCGAGGTCGCCCCAAAGGACATGTGGCAGCGCCGCACCCGCTAGCACGGCCCGGCAGCGAGCCGTCATTTCCGACACTCCTCTTCTTGGGCCCGACGCGGGCCTGGAGCACAACCAATGAAACGCCCCCTTTCCCTCTGGGCGCTTCTGGCCGCCCTTCTGGTTGGCGGCTGCCGGCAGGCGGAACGCCTGGCCCCACTGGCCCAGGCCCCGCTGCCGACCGCCACGCCGGGGGCCCCAGCCGCTTCGTCCGAGACATTGCCGCCACCGGCCACGTCGGCGCAGCCGGCGCCGCCCGCCGCGCCCACAGCACTTCCCTTGCCGACACCCCCGGTGCTGGCGCCCGAACCAACGCCGGCGCCGTCCGGGCCTGCGCTGCCTCGGCTGGGGCCGGACGCCATTCCGCCCGGCGTCAACCCGCTGACCGGCCTCCCGTTCGGCGCCGGCGCCTTGTCTGGACCGCCCATTGCCATCAAGGTGTCCAATTCTGGCCCGGTCGTCCGACCGCAATCCGGTCTCAACAGCGCCGATATGGTGTTCGAGCACTACGCCGAAGGGGGTATCACGCGC
The DNA here is from genome assembly GCA_041576195.1 of Promineifilaceae bacterium (SeqCode). Lineage (GTDB taxonomy): Bacteria > Chloroflexota > Anaerolineae > Promineifilales > Promineifilaceae > JAGVTM01. Next base: position 1,891 of record JBFGLK010000575.1, on the reverse strand, counting down.
TTCACCGCCCTCTTCTACGGGCAGGGCGCTCCGCTGGTCGGACCGATCCGTAGCGCGCGGCTGATCGATCTGGAGATCCCGAAGATGTATGGCGCAGCGTTCGCCTACTCTGGCTCAAGCGGGCCGGTGCGTGAGTTGATTCGGGCGAGCGCTTTCTTCGACCGGGTGATCTCACCGGACTTCGGGAGCGGAGCGTTCTGGCGAGATAGCGCGATCGGAAACCCGAACAAACCGGCCTGGGAGACGATGTATACGGACACCAACACGCTCCAGTTTCAGCTCGCGCAGCGCGGGCTGGCAAGCCGGCCCACCTTGCCGACGCACCTGCTCTTCGACGCCGCGGCGCCCCCGGGCGGCAGCCCAGCGACCACGGTCGAGTTTCAGTATCAGGCGACGAACGTCTTCTGGCGCTACGACGCGGCCAGCGGCCGCTACCTGCGGTGGGCCGACGGGCAGCCGCATGTCGACGCGAACACAGGGGCGCAGCTGAGCTCGCGCAATGTCGTCGCCTTGAGCGCTAATCATGTCGAATCGACGATCCTGGAGGACGAGGTCGGCGGAGGCCACTACGGCTCTGAGATACAGTTGTGGGGCGAAGGACCGGCATCGGTCTTTCGCGACGGGCTGCGGTTCGAGGGCCGTTGGGTGCGCAACGATCCCGGCGAGATGGTGCTCCTGTACGACGTTCATGGGCAGCTACTCCCTCTGTCGCCGGGCAACACGTTTTTCCAACTGGTGCCACTTGGCTTCGCCGACTTGCGGACCACGCCCTGAACAAAGCCCCTCTTGGGGCGGCCGAGCCAGGCGCACGCTTTCATGCACGAGGTGACATGACAGAACAACAACCAGGACAAGCCAAATCTGGCCGCGCCAGCCGGAATCCGCGCCCAACCCAGGACGAGCGGCTGCTGGCGCCACCAGAGGCCGGCGAGGCCGCATTCGTTCACACCGACACCTGGCGCGTCTTTCGCATCATGGGCGAATTCGTCGAGGGGTTCGAGACCCTTGCCGATGTGGGTCAGGCGGTCACCCTCTTCGGCTCGGCACGGGCCCAGCCCGGCCACCCGCAGTACGAGCAGGCGGTGGCCGTGGCTCGCCTTTTAGGCGAAGCGGGCTTTGACATCATCACTGGCGGCGGTCCGGGCATCATGGAGGCCGGCAATCGCGGCGCCCAGAAGGCCGGTGCGCGCTCGATCGGGCTGAATATCGAACTGCCGTTTGAGCAGGGCACGAATCCATTCGTCGAGCTCGCGGTCGACTTCCACTACTTCTTCATCCGCAAGATGATGTTCGTGAAATACGCCCAGGCGTTCGTGATATTCCCTGGTGGCTTCGGTACGATGGACGAGCTGTTTGAAGCGCTGACGCTCATTCAGACGGGGAAGATACAGAATTTTCCGGTCGTCTTGTTTGGCTCGGATTATTGGTCGGGCCTTCTGGACTGGTTGAAGGGGACGATGCTGGCCGAGGGCAAGATCGCGGGCGCGGACCTGGATTTGCTATGGATCTCCGACTCGCCGGAGGCCACGCGCGACCTCATCGTCCGGGCCGTCAACGAGCGGCGTTGGCGCGAAGAACAGGAAGAGGCGGCGCGGGCGGTGACACGCGGCGTCTTGCGGCGCGGGGGATGAACGGCGCACGGGTGGGGCGTGGCGTGCGACAGTCTGCCGGCAGTGGCGCGCTAGGGCGAATCGCGGCCGGCTTCATCGTTGCCGGCCTACTGACGGCCTGCCGGCAGGCCCCAAGCGCCGTTACCACGACGCCGCCTCCGGCCGCCTCCGGCGCCTTCGCCGATCCCGCCCCAGTGCTGCCGGCAGCGCTCCCGACGGCCACCCCTCGTCCTTCGCCTACCGTCGAGCCGGCGCCTACGGCCGCGCCTCGTCTGACGCCC
>JBFGLK010000574.1:0-2927 GCA_041576195.1 Promineifilaceae bacterium (SeqCode) | reverse complement strand
GGACGTCATAGATGGCCCGGTTGAGCTCGAAGGAGTCGAGTGCCGGCAGGTCCCAGGAAAGCTGGTTGCGGTTGCCCATCACCAGGGTCATGCGGCGCAGGTAGGCGGCCTCGCGGCGCCAGGGGGTGTGGCCGAGCACGCGCGCCTCGCCGGCGGTGGGGTAGAGCAGGCCGGAGAGCATCTTGAGCGTCGTCGTCTTGCCGGCGCCATTCGGCCCGAGGAAGCCGACGATCTCGCCGGGCTCGATGCGGAAGTCGATGCCGTCGACGGCCTTGACGATCCGGTGGCGGCGACGGAACAGGCTCTTGATCGAGGCGCGCAGGCCCGCCTCGCGCTCGGGCACCTTGTACTCCCGGCGCAGACCATCGACTTGAATGGCGGGGGTGGATTCGGGCACGATGCGATCCTCTCCTGAACGGCGGCAGCGAGCCAGGGTCGTGATGATAGCCAGCTGCCCTCACTTTCGCCAGCAGGGCGCGGCGCCACGTGCCGCGTTTTCGTAGCCGGGGCTTGCGAAGCCTCGTAGCCGGTCCTCCCCGCGGTCGTAGCCGGCTCGCCCGACAATACGACCAACAGCAGCCACCACAAGGGGCCAGCGGCCCGGGGAGAAGAGACATGAAGCAGCCAACCCACACCCGTTCGCACGCTTTGACTTACTTCGTTCGCGCCACCGTCGCCTGCATCCTGTTCCTTCTGGTCGCCCGCCAACACCTGCCGGCCATGGCGCTGGCCGAGCCGACCGGCCCGGGCGGCGAGTCCCTGCCGGCAGCCTACGTGCTGCCGGGCGCCGGCTGCCCGATGGCGCACTGCACGCCGGGGATGACCGATTGGGTCAATCGCCCGCCGCCCGCGCCCGAGGCGGCGATCATCTGGCATGACGTCGTCGAGACCGACGCGGGCATGCCCTTTGGCGCCAACCAGGGCCTTGGTTGCGCCGGCAACGACGAGATCATCGCCTGCAGCTTCGGGAAGTTTCCCAACGGCTACCCTGATACGACCTGCGATCCGGCCGTGCGTGACACCGTGGTGGTCTATGCCAACGGGTCAGGTCTGGAGGCGCCGCAACGGCTCTGGAGCTCGGGGGATCTGCTTAACTGCACCGCGTTTACCTCGGCGCCCATGGTCGGCCTGAACGGGGACGTCATCGCCGCCGACACGGAGCGCCTGATCCGCTTCGATGCTGCCGGCACGCCCCTGTGGATCACGGAGACGCCGGGCGGCATACCCATCAGCCCGGTGCCCGTCCTGGACAGCCTGGTCGCCATGGCCACGAGCGGCGGCCCGGTCTCGCTCTACGACTCGCGTAACGGGGCCCTGATCGACAGCCTCGAGCTGGAGGTCGCGGACGGCTTCTTCGAGACGGTGAACACCCCTTCCGTTCGCGACGGGCGGTTGTACGTTTCCACCCAGCACAGCGTCCAGACCAACCGCGGCCGGCTCTATGCCCTGACCGTGGAGTTGCCCCTGGACTACGATCCTGCCATCCCCGACACGTATCTGGGTCAGACCATTCTCGACGTGGCGTGGTACTTCGAGTTCGGCGGTCCGAGCGGGGCCAGCCCGCTGGTGGTGGGCCGGAACATCTACTTCGACGGCGATCGACTCGATGCTGACGGTCCCATCGCGCCCCATGTGTACGCCGTGCGCGACGCCGGCCCGTTTCCCATGTTGCTCTGGACGACGGCCATGCCCGGCGTGATGCGGGCCTCGTTCGCTCTGGATCCTCGCGGCGGGTTCTGGTTCTTCAGCGCCGGCGCCCCCGCTCCGGAGAACCGGTATCTGACGCGGATGGCCCTGCGGGACAGCGACGGCGACGGCAGCGGCGATATCCTGGAGCAGATCGACCTCGATGCGCTCGTGGGGGAAACCGGGCTGCATGTGCCCTACTCGGCTCTCTCGCTTGCCGGCACAAACGAGGCGCCCAGCCTGATCCTGGCGGCCACCGCCATCTATCAGGACATGCCGCTGTCCACCTATCTGGTCGCCGTCGACCTGAACACGCGGAGCCTGTTGTGGAAGGCCGGGCTGCCCAGGAACCTGTACATGGGCCAATTCCCGATCATGAACGGACCGGCAGGGCCGCGCGTGTTCTTCACGGGTTTTAACAACGGCCTCTGGGTCGTTGGTAACCCGGTCGAGTGAGCGCCACGCTGACCCGTCACGAGCCGCCACCCTCGGCCCCGGGGTGGCGGCGATAGGTCTTCACGGTCGCCAGCCCCCCATCCGCGGGGTTGGCGACCTTCTTGCTGGCGGGCGGGACGCCACGGCAAGAACACGGCCCCGCGATCCCCTCCCGGGCCGCTCGGGCTGCCAACAGCCGGCCATCTGATCGCCCCGGCGGACGTTCCCCTCAGGTTTGTCCCAAAACGGGATATGATTGGCGTCAGGAGCACCATGAACGATCGCACCACGCTCTTCCTGGCCGGCGTCGCGCTGGCGCTGGCGGCCGTCGCCTGGCGGGTGGGCGGCGCGGCGCTGGCGTTGGCGGGGTTGACCGCCGGCGGCCGGATCCTGCTCGGCGTCATTCCTCTGTTGTTTTTCGCCTTTCTCGTCGCCGGCCTGATCCAGGTGCTGGTGACGCCGGAGATGGTGACGCGCTGGCTGGGCGCCGGATCGGGCTGGCGCGGGATCGGGCTGGCCTGCCTGGGCGGGGCGTTGATGCCTGGCGGGCCGTACGTGTACTATCCGATCGCCGCGGTCTTGCTCAAATCGGGGGCGAGCCTGGGGGTGCTCGTTGCCTTCGTGACGGCCAAGAATCTCTGGTCGGTCAGCCGCTTGCCGCTGGAGGTGGCCCTTTTGGGGCCCTGGCTGACGGGCGTGCGCTTTGCGCTCACGTTTATCCTGCCGCCGCTCCTCGGCCTCCTGGCCGAGCGGCTCTTTGGCGGCCTGGTGGCGCGCATTCGCGCGGGGGTGCCGGCATGACGACG
>JBFGLK010000573.1:0-2931 GCA_041576195.1 Promineifilaceae bacterium (SeqCode) | reverse complement strand
GATGGGCCTGGTGGGCATCCTGACGGCGGCGGGGGCGACCTCGCTCCTGGCGCTGCGCGGCGTCGATCTGGCGGGGCTGGAGCTGCCGGCAGCCCAGTTGGCGCTGCTGACGCGGCAACTGGATCTCCTGGAGACCCGGCCCTGGCTGTTGCTACTGGCCGCTGGAGAGCGGGCCATGGCCGTCGGGCTGCACGTGGGTCTCTCACTACTCGTCTGGCGGGCGTTTGCCCGGCGCCGGCCTGTCCTGGTTGGCGTGGCGTTGGTCTATCATCTCCTCGTGGACATGTTGGCGGCCTGGCTCAGCCAGAATCCGGCGGGCGAGACGCGCTCGCTGCTTCTGCTCGTGCTGGCCGCCGGGCCGCTCTTTGTCTGGGTTTGGCGCGTCCGGCCGCGCGGGCCGGTCCGGGCGTTGCCGGCAGACGGCCGCCGGGAGCTGGCCCGTTTCGCCGCCGCCCTGGGCAAGGAGCTATGGCAGGCATGGCGCACGCGACACGCCCTGGTGATCGTGGCCGTCTTTCTCCTCTTTGGCTTCGGCTCGCCCCTGCTCGCCCGCTACACGCCCGAGATCGTTGGCTCGCTGGAGGGCGCAGAGCAGTTCGCCGATCTGATCCCGACGCCGACGAACCGGGACGCGCTGGACCAGTACATTCGCAACCTGACCCAGTTCGGCTTCATCATCGCCGTCGTCGTGGGTATGGGCGCCGTGGTCGGCGAGAGAGAGAAGGGGATCACGCCGATGATCCTGACGCGGCCGCTGCCGCGCTGGGCATTCATCCTGAGCAAGTTCGCGGCCCAGGCGGCGCTCTACGCCGGTGCGTTGCTCCTCGCGGCTCTGGGCGCCTACTATTACACCGCCATCCTGTTTGAACCGTGGGCGCTGGGGCCCTTTCTGTGGGGCAACGTCTTGCTCTGGATCTGGCTGCTCGTCTTCGCCAGTCTCACGCTGCTGGCGAGCACACTGGCCGGCAGCACCGGCGCGGCGGCCGGGATCGGCCTGGGCGGCGCCGCCGTGCTGCTCCTGGCCGGCAGCCTCCCCGGGGTGGGGCCCTTGTTGCCCGGCGGCCTCGTCGCCTGGGCGGCGCAACTGGGCCTGGCGGAGCCGGCGGCAGTCAACGGCGGCGCGCTCATGACCGCCGTGGTGCTGATCTTCCTGTTTGTGTTGGGGGCCGTGGCCGCGTTCGAAGTGCAGGAGTTGTAGCGCCGCCGGATGCGCGCCGGCCGCTGGGCACGTCCTGGTCATCGCGCCGTTTTTCGCTATGCTATGGGGCTGCCGGCTGCCGACTGAGAAGGAGTGGCTCCATGCTCTCGAACCGCGCCCGCCGCGTCCTGATCGCGACGCTCTTCAATGTGCTCTTTGAGTATTCGATTCGGGGTCTAAGCAACCTTGGGGCACACCCCGCCTTACCCGTCATCCTCCTGGCCGCCTACGCCAGCCTCTTCACGTTGGAAGATGCCCTGATCCAGCGGTTCCGGTTGAAGGACTATCACCTGACCATCCTGGCGTTCACCTACGGCCCCATCTACCAGGCCCTGATCTCCGGCGCCGCGTTCGTCGAGGCGGGCTTTCTCGGGATCAACTGGGGTCAGGTACTGTTCACCGTCGTTATCTGGTGGGGCATGCTGCAATCGATCGTCACCTTTTACCTGGCTAATCGGCTGGCCCCCCGCGACACGAACGCGCCCGCCCCGGGCCGGGCGACCTGGGTCGCGGCGCTCCTGATCAATCTCTTTGTCATCTTTCTGTTTTCTCGCAGCGGACGGATTCCAACCGGGCGTCCGCTCGGGTATGGGGTGCTGTTTGCCGTCAGCGTGCTCGGGGCCATCGTCCTGGCGTTGGCGCAACGCGGCCGGCGTCTCGAGCCGGCTCGGCCCGACCCGAGTCGATTCCTGGACGTCCTCGTCGGGATCACGGTCGCCGTCTTCCTGGTTGCCGCCCTATTCCTTACCGGTGGCACCACGCAAATCCGCGAGGCTTCGCTCGTCAACATGCAAGCCGCCCGCGCGGTGACGCTGTGGACGATCGTCCTGGCTGTGTCTGTCTGGGGATATCGCCTGATCCGGCGGGAGCCGATCCCGGTTTAGGGTGCCAGGGGCGGCGTCTGAAACGCGCTACGGCGACCACCACTCCGCCATCCAGTCGACCGCCCACTGGGGCGACTGGTCCGCGTGGCACTCATTGCAGGCGTTTGGGGCGCCATCGGCGCCGAGCTCGATCGTGTCCTGGGGTTGGGGGATGTGGCTCATCGTGTGCCCCCGGACGAACTTCGGCACGCCGGTGACGATGTTCAGGATGTCGCGGGGCAGGTGGCAGTCGTAGCAGAACGAGCCGGCCTCGCCGGGCTCGTGCTTCGTGTGGTCGGCGATGGCGTTCTGCAGGTCGGCGTGGCACGCCAGGCAGTAGTCGTTGCTGGCCTCGGAGGCCTGCAGGATACCGGGCGTCGCCTCCCGCTTGTTGTCATGGGGGTCGTGGCAGTCGTAGCAGCGCACCTCGGCGGCGGCGTAGCAGGCGGACTCGATGAAGCCGCGGAAGACCATACCGACGCCCTTCGGACGACCGTCCGCCCACGTTTCCACGGTGGGCGCCGTGCGCCCGGGCGTGAGCGGTTGATCCTGGAACCAGGGCGACAGATCGTTAATGCGCCCTTCGCGACTGTAGCCGGGCTCGTAGATGCGGTAAAGGTCGGTGAGCGACATGGAGATGTCCGGCCCGTGGCAACGGGCGCAGACGCTCATGTCCTGGCCCCGGTCGACCTTGCGCGGGTTGACGATGTAGGCCACGGGTTCGCCACGGAGGCGGCTATTGAGGAAGGCGACGAACCGGTTGACATAATTGCCCTGGAAGTAGTTGGTGTGCTGACTTCCGGGCCCGTGGCAGGCCTCGCAGGCGATGCCGGCATCGACCCAACGCGTCTCAGCGAATGTGTGGCTCTC
>JBFGLK010000572.1:0-2935 GCA_041576195.1 Promineifilaceae bacterium (SeqCode) | reverse complement strand
GCCCCGGTCCCCGGCGACCCCGATACCATCGCCGCGATCGTCGCCGCCATCAACGCCGACCTGGGGGCCACGCCGGCGCAACAGCCCGAGCTGTTCGCCGCCTTCGAGCGAGCCCCCGTCGACCCCTACCGCCAGGCGACCGAGAGCGACGTGGCGCTGATCCTGGACGCCCTGGCGGCCGCGGGCGTCGCCGTTGGCGACCCGGAAGCCATGGAGAGCCTGATCGCGGAGGCTCAGGACTACTTCTGGGTCGACTATCGCCTGGACGGTTTCGGCGCCTGGACCGCCATCCACCCGGCCTTCGCCGACCCGACGGATGTGCCCGATGACCTGGCGCCGGAGAACGCCTACCGCGAGATTCCGGCCGAGCTTTACCACCGTTTTCGTTTCGAGGCGTTCATCGAGCAGAAAGTCAGCGACGAGCTGTTCGTCCGCCCGATCGTGCAGCGTCTGGAGGCCGCAACCGCCAGCCTCGTCGGCCGCCCCTTCGTCTATCAGAACCAGCCGGACAACTTCACCTACGAGGAAGCGGGCAATCCCACGGCGATCCTGGCCGATGCCAGCATCTTTCTCCCGCTCATCGACGGCCAGCCTGCCGGTAGCGCCTTCGATCTCGACGGGCGGGCTTTTGACCTGGACCTGCTCGCCCTGGACAAGGTGAACGCCCGCGAGCTGTTCCAGAGTGTGGCCGGCAACGTCGAGGGTGCCATCGGGGCGCTGGGCGGCCTTGTCGAGGAGGGACCCCCGCCGGAGGATCCGGAGGACATCTTCGCGCTTACGGCGCACTGGGTCGAGTACACCCTGATCGCGCCCGGGGGTGAAGAAGAAACGTATCGCCGCTATCTACTGGACCGGATCGGACCGGAGCGGCGCGCCGCCGGCGAGGTACGCGTCGCGCCAGGCATGGCCTTTCCCGACGCGGCCCAGCCGCTGCTCACCTCCCTGACGGTCTCGGTGATGCCGGCAGGTTATCCGGCCGCCTACGTCGCCGAGCGTTTCGCCGAGCGGGTGACCGCCGAAGTCGCCGTGTTCAACTACTTCTTTGACAACCCGGACGCCACGACGCCGCCACGTCAGCTGCTGGAAGCGCTGACGCCAGCCGAGGACCTCATGCTAAACATCGCCCTGGAGGCGGGCCACCAGGAGGCGGCAGACACACGGGTCTACGCCGCCGAGCCGCTCGTCGTGATCTACGAGCAGGGCCTCCTGGCCGGGCGCGCGCAACCCACGGGCTTCACACGAGTGGACATCGTCAACAACACCCGGCGCGTCTTCGACATCGCGAGCGGGATACCGCGCCCGGCGCCAGAGCGGGCCATACGCGCCGGGGTGTGGGAAACATGGGCCGAGCGCCTGCCGCTGAGGCACCTACCGGCAGGCGAAGGCTACGACGCGCTCTCCTTGATACGCGAAGCCGTCGCCGCCGGGCGGGCGCTCAACGTGATCGCCCCTGACCAGGCCGAGGCGGTCGACCGCCTCGGCTACCGCGGACCGACGCGCGAGAGCATACTGGCCGATCTTGAGCGCGGCTTCGTGGTCATCGCCCCCGAGCCGGCGGCGGCCGAGGCCGGGATGCTGGGCTGGTGGCGCGTCCACCCGGAGACGGGCGAGACACTGGGCGTCGTCACGGGCGGCTATGGCACGTCCACGGTCGAGTACGTCATCTCGATCGGAATGAGCGTCGGCTTCAGTCTGCCCCAGATCGTCATGTGCAGGGCTGGCGGAGGCTCGCCCTGGTGCTGCCTGATGAATGCCGTGGCCTACGGCGCGGCCGGGTTTGGCTTCGGCCTTTTTCTCGGCGGGTTTATCGGTGGCCTCGTTGGCAACGCCGTGACGGGTTCGCTGGCCGCGTTCGTGCTCATGGACATTGGCTATAATGCCGCCGGCTTCTGGTTCCCGACTTTACCCTTTGACAGCTGCTAGCCGGCGCCAACCCGGCAGCTGAGCCTCTCCCAGCCCGGAGGTCCCGCGATGCGCGCCCGACTGTCCGCACTGTTCCTACTCGGCCTGCTGCTTCTCGCGCCACGGCTACTCGCCCAGGCGGGCTGCCAGGCGGAAAGCCCGCTTGACGACGAACCGGTGACGGCGCCAATGGTGACCAGCGCTTGTGTGACGGGGCAGGTGGGTGATGACGACGCCCAGGACCTGTGGCGCTGGTCGATCGACGACGCGGGACAGCCCTGGCAGTTCACGCTCACCAGCGATGCCGGCACCCTGGTCAACGTCGAGGTCTTGCGCGTGACCTACACGGCCGATGGCCAGGGCGTGCGCGAGTCCCGCTCGCTCTATCGATTTGGGGGCACGAGCGGTGCGGCGGAGGGGCTGCCGCTGCTCCTCCAGCCCGGCGACTACGTCCTGGGCGTGGCCGGCGCGGGCCCGCTGGCCGCCTACCGGCTGGACATCGCGGCGGCGACGCTGCCCGCAGCCGCCGAGGCGGAGCCCAACGACCGGCCGGAGGCGGCGCAACCGCTAGCGGGGGCCGCTGCCCTTAGCGGCAGTGCCGACAACGACTGGTTCCGCTGGACGCTGAGCGCCGAGGAGGCGGCGCAGCGCTGGCAGGTCACGCTGCAAACCCCGCTGGAAGCCCTGATGTCCCTCACCCTGTACGACGCCGCCGAGAACCTCCTTGTGCCCACAGGGGCCAGCCACGGCGAGGGAGGCGGTCGCCTCGTGCTGCATGACCTTGGCCTGCCCGCGGGCGAGTATCTGCTCCAGATCAGTGCCAGCGGCGTCTGGGCCGGGTCGCCGTTCGGCCTGACGATCGCGCCGGATGGCCCGCGCCGGCCCGACCGCGAGGAGGAGCCCAACGACCTGGCCCGCCCGGCGCCCTTCGTCTCCGGACTGCAGGGGCGGCTGACCGACGAGTCCAACGTCTACCGGCGCGACGCCGACGTTTTCGCCTTTGCCCCGGGCGCCGATCCTGACGAGCGCACCG
>JBFGLK010000571.1:0-2935 GCA_041576195.1 Promineifilaceae bacterium (SeqCode) | reverse complement strand
GCGCGGCCGGCTGGCCGCCGGCGGGCCGCTGGTGATAAAGTTGGCGCATGAATACGAGAACTCCCCTGCTCGTCGCTACCCACAATCGGGGCAAGGTGGCTGAGTTAGCCGACATGCTCGCCGGCCTGGCGGTCGACTGGCTGGACCTGGAACAGGCCGGCATCATGTTAGAGGTTGAGGAGAGTGGCGCCAGTTTGACCGAAAACGCCACTTTGAAGGCCAAAGGCTATGCGGCGGCGTCCGGCTTGCTGACGTTGGCGGACGACACAGGGCTCGAAGTCGACGCGTTGGGCGGAGAGCCTGGCATCTATCCCGCGCGCTTTGGCGGGGCCGGGCTGACACCGGCAGAGCGCGTGCGCCACCTGCTGAGCCGTCTGAATGGGGTGCCGGCAACGCGGCGCACGGCCCGCTTTCGTTGTGTGATCGCCCTCGCGCGGCCCGGCGAGCTCATCGTCACAGTCGAAGGCGTGTGTGAGGGTCGAATCGCCGAGGCGCCCGCGGGCGACCACGGCTTTGGCTACGATCCCGTCTTCTTCTTGCCGGCACAGGGGCGCACGATGGCCCAACTCCTTCCGGCGGAGAAGCATCGCCTCAGTCACCGAGGGCAGGCCATCCGGGCGTTGGCGCCCATCCTCCGGCAGATGCTTTAGCGGGACCTATGCGCCGGCCTGGGCGATCTCAGCCACGAAGGTCGCCACGGCGCGCACCACCTCGTCTTCCTGCTCCAGCATGACCATGTGACCGGCGCCGGGGATGAGGATCAGGCGGGCGTCTGGCAGGCCGTCGGCCAGCTCGCGTGCCAGCGAAGGGGGCGTCAGACGATCTCCGTCGGCGGCCAGGATTAGGGCCGGCAGCCGAACCTCGCCCAGGGATTCCCGCAGGTCGAAGCCGTCACAGGCGAGGAAATCGCCCCGACCTACCTCGGGCGAGGCGGCCAGCAGCTTCTCCCGGCTACGGGCGACGAGCGTCGGCGGGGCTGCCTCGCTCCAGTAATGCCGGACGAGCAAGTCGACGACGGCCGAGGCCTGTGCCGGCAGCCGATCGAGGATCGCCCCAGAGACCCGTAGCCGCGGACCGGTGGCGATCAGCACCAGGCCGCGCAGGGCGTCCGGCGGCGCGAGGGCCACCATCTGGGCGATCGCGCCGCCCATCGAGTGCCCGACCAGCACCGCCGGACCGGCAACCACCTGGGTCACGAAGTCCTTGACAACCTTCGCGTACGCCGCCACGCTTTCCATGCCGGGCGGCTCGGAACGACCATGGCCCGGTAGATCAAGGGCATAGACCGTCGCGCCGGCAATGCGCCGCAGGCCGGCGGGCCAGTCGAGATGAGAGCCCATCGCGCCGTGAATCAGGACCAGAGACGCCTGGTGGGACGGGCCGCCATCGGCGGGCGTTGTGCGGGTGTAGAACAATCGGTGGTTGTCAAGCGTCGTTGTTGGCATGATACTTGCCCAAACTTGCAGCGAACACGGTGGGTCGGGAGACCAGTGTAGCCGGGGTTCCCGCCGGCGGCACGTTCCGTGACGCGGCGTCTGAAGGCCGGCGCCGGGCACCCGTCCCGACCGCGCTGAGGAGCTTCCCAATGAGCACGTTTGTCATCGAAGGCGGCCAACCGCTGTCCGGCACGATCACGGCCAGTGGCAATAAGAACGCGGCCATCAAACTGCTACCCGCCTGTTTGCTGACCGAGCAGCCCGTCACCCTCCGAAACATCCCGGATATCGCGGACGTGCGGACGGCGATCGCCATCCTGCGCCATCTTGGCGCCGAGGTGGAGCCGGCTGGGCCGAACAGCTGGCGTATCGACGCCGCTCGAGTGCGTACCAGCCAGATCTCACGGGAGCTGGCGGGCCGTTCCCGCGCCTCCTTTGTCTTCTCCGGCCCGCTCCTGGCACGCGTGGGCGAGGTCCAACTGCCGTTGCCGGGGGGCGACGTCATCGGCGGCCGTCCGCTTGACACGCACGTCCAGGGCCTGCGCACCCTCGGCGTTGCGTTTGAGATGCGGCGCGATGGCATGTTCACGATGTCCGTGGATCGCTTGCGGGGCGGCGGCTACTTGCTTCAGGCAGAGGCCAGCGTGACAGCGACGGAGAACACGCTGATGGCCGCCGTGCTCGCGGACGGCGAGACAATCATTGACAACGCGGCTTCGGAACCCCACGTCCAGGATCTATGCCGGTTCCTGGTTAGTCTTGGGGCCCGCATCGAGGGGATAGGCACGAATCGGCTCCGCGTGCAGGGAGTGACGGCCCTCGGCGGCGGCGAGTACCGCATCGACTCCGACTTCATGGAAGTAGGCAGCTTCATCGGAGCGGCGGCGGTCACTGGCGGATCGATACGCATAGAGCAGGCAAGCCCGCACCATCTGCGCATGATTCGCCTGGTTTATGAGCGTTTGGGAGTGGAATGGGAGGTCGATGGCGAAGACGTCGTCGTGCCGGCAGGGCAGCGCATGCGGATCGCCCCTGCCCTCAGCGGGCGCGTCCTGGAGATTAAGCCGATGCCCTGGCCCGGCTTTCCGCCGGACCTCATGAGCATCGCCGTGGTCATCGCCACGCAGTCAGAAGGATCCGTCCTGCTCCATGACTGGATGTATGAGAGCCGCTTCTTCTTCGTGGACAAACTGGCCTTTATGAGGGCGCGCACCGTCCTCTGCGACCCGCACCGGGTCCTGGTGCAGGGCAAGTCGACCCTCTACGCGAATCCGGCCGGCGTCACCAGCCCGGACATTCGTGCCGGCATGGCCATGGTCCTGGCCGCCCTCTGTGCGGAGGGCGTGAGCACCATCCACAACATTCACCAGATCGAGCGCGGCTACGAGGCGATCGAGGCCAAACTGCAGGCCCTGGGCGCCCGCATCGAGCGCCGTGGCTGACCGGTCGACGAGCTTTGACCGCCCCTGATGACTATGATACCATCCAGCCACTGTCCG
>JBFGLK010000570.1:0-2950 GCA_041576195.1 Promineifilaceae bacterium (SeqCode) | reverse complement strand
TGGCGCATGCCGGCATCGCCGTTGTCCCGGCCGACGCCGCCCCCGAGGTCGTGCCATTGGCCGACTGGCGCACGAGCGCCGCCGGCGGTGACGGCGTTTTGCGCGAGGTCGCCCGCGCCCTGATCGCCGTCCGCGAGGATGCCGCGTGAGGCGGCCCAACATCCTCCTGGTCACGGTCGACTGCCTGCGGGCGGACGTGCTGGATGCCTATGGCGGGCCCATCATGACGCCGACCATCAACGCCCTGGCCGCCTCCGGCGCCCGTTTCGAGGCCGCCTTCGCCCACAGTTCCTTCACCAAGACGACGTTTCCCAGCCTCTTCGGCGGCACCTACCCGGGCGACTGCGGCGGGCCGGCGCGTTTCAGCGTCGATCGCCCCTGTTTGGCCGAGGCGCTGGCGGATCTCGGCTACACCACCATCGGCGTCAACAGCAATCCCTGGCTGACACCCCACTTCGGCTTCGATCGCGGTTTCTCCTCCTATCTCGATCTATCGCGCGATCGGCCATTGGCCCACCGCTTTCCGGTGCGTCTTCTCCACTTCGGGCTGTCGCTGCTGGGTGGTGGCCTCGTCTTCCCCGTTTACCCTTCGGGGGAGCGACTGACGGCGGTCGCGCTGGATGCGATTCGCGTCGCCCCAGCACCCTGGTTCCTCTGGCTCCACTACATGGACGCCCACTGGCCGTACGACATGGCCAGACCCCTTTTGTTCGGGCCTTGGCACCGCCGCCACCGGGCCTACAGCAGCCGACTGGCCCGGCGAGCCCGCCGGCGCCCGGGCCGGGTCCGTCCGCCGGAGCGCGCCGGCCTGTTTGGCCTCTATGTGGCCGGTGTCCGCACGATCGACCGCTGCCTCGGCAGCCTCATGGAAGCGCTGGACGACGAGACCGCGGTGCTGCTCACTGCCGATCACGGCGAGGCGTTTGGCGAGCATGGCCGTTTCTTCCATATGCCCAATCTCCATGCGGAGAACCTGCGCGTGCCGTTGCTGTTCCGGGCGCCGGGCGTCGCCCCGGGGACGGTCGAGACCGCCATCGTGCGCCACATCGACGTCGCGCCGACGCTGGTGGCCCTGGCTGGCGGCACCGGGCTGGAGGGGGCGCGCGGCGTCAATCTCCTGCCGGCATTGCACGGCGACGCCCCCCTGCCGGCATTGCCGGCGTACGCCGAGATCGGTCTCAAGCCGGGGCGCTATGTCAGCCTGCGGGAAGGCGACATCGCCACGCTGCTAGAGCTCGACGCCGGCGGCCAGGTGGTCGCCGAGGAGCTCTACGACTTCCGCGCGGATCCCGCCGAGACGAGCGATCTGGCACCGGATCGGCCCGCGCTCATGGCTGAGCGGCGCGCCCGACTGCTGGCCTTCATCGCCGATCTGGCCCAAGACGCCCCGGAGCCGAGCGACAGCGCTTTCCCCTACGACCCCGATATTGAGGCACGCCTGCGGGCCCTCGGCTATCTGGAGTAACCCTGATTTGCGCGCAGGCCGCGCGCCGTCCACTGGAGAGCGCCATGCGTACGTTGAGCATTGGAGACCGCTTGATCGGCGAGGGGGAGCCCGCGTTCATCATCGCCGAGGCCGGCATCAACCACCAGGGAGACGAGCAAATCGCCCTGCGCCTGATCGAGGTCGCCGCCGCGGCTGGCGCCGACGCGGTCAAGTTCCAGAAGCGAACCGTGTCGCGCATCCTTACACGGGCCGGTCTTGAGATGCCTTATGTAAACCCGAACAGCTTCGGGCCCACCTACGGTGAGCATAAGCGGGCGCTCGAGTTCGACCTGGAAACCTTTCGTCGCCTGCAACGGCGCGCCCATGAGCTGGGCCTGATCTTCCTGGCGTCGGCCTGGGACGAAGAAAGCGTGGATCAGCTGGAAGCGATCAACGTTCCCGCCCACAAGGCCGCCTCGGCCGAGGTGACCAACACCCCCCTGCTGGAACACATGGCCCGGACTGGCAAGCCCCTCCTCCTGTCGACAGGCATGAGCACGCTGGAGGAAGTCGATCGGGCAGTGGCCTCCGTGCGCCGCCATCATGATCAGCTCGTGCTTCTGCAATGCACTTCCACGTATCCCAGCGACTTTGAGGCCATCAATCTGCGGGTGATCAACCTCTACCGCCAGCGTTATGGGCTGCTGGTCGGTTACTCTGGGCACGAGCGCGGCATTGCCCTGGGGCCTGTGGCCGTGGCCCTCGGCGCCTGTGTCGTCGAGCGGCACTTCACGCTCGATCGCACGATGAAAGGCAGCGATCACGCCGCCTCATTGGAGCCGGCCGGCCTGGAAAAACTGGTGCGCGACATCCGGGCCACCGAGCAGGCGCTTGGCGACGGGGTGAAACGGATGATCGAGGGGGAGTGGCCCGTGCGGCGAAAGCTGGCCAAGAGCGTCGTCTCGGCCGTGGACCTGCCTGCCGGCACAATCCTGGCCCGCCATCACCTGACGACGAAAGGCCCCGGCATCGGCCTACCCGCGAGCGACATCGAGCGCCTGCTCGGCGGCCGGGTCACCCGGGACGTCCCCGGGGACACCGTTCTGCAGACCGGCGACGTCGCCCTCGACGCCTCATGAGCGAACTGCTCGTCGATCTGCGCCGCGAGGGTGCCGAGCTCACCTGGCAAGGCCGATCGGTCGACCTGCGGGCGTTCTCCGACCGGGCCTGGCGGCGCGGGCTCCACGACGAGATCAACCGGCAGGCGTATGGCATCTTCACGGCACTGTGCCGGCACGGCGCCGGCCCGCCCTGGGCGGTGCGCTTCCGCGACGGGGAGACGCCGCTTCTGCCGCTCTTCCAGCGCGAATTCACCGAGGCGCTGGTAGCCGGCCTCAGCCACGGCCACTGGCTGCGGCCCGCCCTGGCCGAACTGCGGCCCGCTCGCGCCCGCGCGGCGCCCGGCAGCCTGCCGGCACTGCAGTGGGCGGCGGGCGACCTGTCCGTCGTCGCCGGCGGCGGCGG
>JBFGLK010000569.1:0-2957 GCA_041576195.1 Promineifilaceae bacterium (SeqCode) | reverse complement strand
GCCGAGGGCCAGGGCCGCCCGCATGCCCGCCTGCTCGTACGCGCGCAGCGCCGCCTTCGCGCCGGCCTCGACCTGGACCGCCGTCCCGCGGCCGCTCAGCACATCGACCACCGCGGTCACTCCGGTACGCAGCAAGCGCGCGGCGCTCAACAGCGTGGACAGGTAGGGATCCGCGCGGCGACGGGTCGCCAGCGACAGGAGCCAGAGCTCCAGCAGCCGGTCCGGAACGCCCTGCTGCAAGGCCGAAACGCCGTTGCTGTGATGATGGGCGTTGATCAGGCCGGGGATGACGGCATGGTCCGCCGAGCCGTGCACGGGCGCCTCGGGATAGCGAGTGCGAAGCGCCGGCCAGGGACCGATCTCGCGAATCCGCCCGCCGGCGAAGGCGACGGCGCCGTCGTCGACGAGGGTTTCCGGATCGGCCAGCAACCAGCGGCCACGGGCGAGTTGGGTATATGACTCTGGCAAGGCAACCTCGTGCATCAGATACAGGGTTGGCTACGCCGGGACGCGTTGTCTAGAGCAGCGCCTCGACGTCGGCCGCCGTCGGCAGGTGGCCTCGCGGGCCGAGGCCGGTGACCGCCAGGGCCGCCGCGGCGTTGGCAAAGGCCAGGCGGTCGGCCAGCGGCCGCCCGCGCAGCGTGGCGGTGAGAAAGGCGGCATTGAACGTGTCGCCGGCGCCGGTCGTGTCCACCACGTCCACCTGGCGGGCCGGAACCTCTACGGCCGCCTCGGCCGTCACGGCCAGGGCGCCGCGTGAGCCCAGGGTGACGACGACCGTGTGCGGGCCATAGGGGAGCAGCCGGCGGGCGCCTTCCACCGAGGCCCGTTCGCCTCCGACGGCAGCGAGGCCGGCCTCGTTGAAGGAAGCGATGTCCACCCACGCCAGCATCTCCTCCAGGGCGCGGCGATCGGCGCCAATGGTCGCTTCGACGTCGATCATTACCTGGACGTCGTGGGCGCGCGCGACCCGGGCCAGCTGTAGAAACAGCCCAGATCGGTTGGGCATCGTGTAGAGCGCCCGGGCCTGGGGAATGACGTTTTCCAGGAGGTCCTCTTCGTAGGCTTCCACGAAGCGGGGCACGACGACGATGGAGCGCTCGCCCGAGGGCTCGATGAGGATGACCGTGAAATGGGTGTCCACGTCGTCGCGCTGCTGGATGAACCCGGTGGCTACACCGTAGTTCTCGAAGTCCGCGACGATGAGCCTTCCTGCCTCATCCGGCCCGACGGTCGAGAGCGAGGCTACCCGCAGCCCAAGGCGGGAGGCGGCGCAGGCGAAGTTGGCCACGGTGCCGCCGGGCAGGTTGCCGACGAAGTCGCCGAGCACCTTCTCGCCGTGGCCGGGGAGGCGATCGACGCGTAGGACGATGTCGACGTCCACACCGCCCACGGCGATGACGTCAAATGGGCGATCTATGCCCTGCTGTACGCGCGAAGCAGACCCTGGGACCATGTAATAACCCCACTCATGACATGGGCGCGATAGCGTGCGCCCCAACCAGCCGACCTACAATCCAACCAACGAACAAACCGACCACCCAACCACCCGACCACCTGACGGGCGCAGCAGGCTGCGCCCCTACATGTCGACCGGGCGAATCTCCGGCAGCAGATCGTCCGCCCAACGCCGGGCGCGGGCCATGAGGGCGTCGTCGACGCCCGGGGGGCCGACTTGTTCGATGGTGATGGCGGCGCTCACGCTGGCGCGGGCCGCGGCCAGCCGGACGTCAGCGCCCTCGTGCCAGGCCACCAGCAGGCCGCCGCAGAACGCGTTGCCGGCACCGGTGACGTCGACGACCGTGGTGCGCGCTGCCGGCACGCGCCAGAGACGATCCGCCTCCCGCTCGTAGACGAGCGAGCCGTCCGCCCCCAGCCGCAGAGCCACTACGCGCGGCCCCATCGCCGCCAGCGCCCGCAACTGATCCGCCGGCGGGCGCTCACCGACCAGGAACGCCGCCTCGTGCCGATCGGGCGAGAAGAGATCGAAGTCGGCCACGCAGCGAACCAGCGTGGCCCGCTCCTCGGCAGTGATGTCGTGGTGAATGATCGGCTCGGCGCTCAGGCGGACGCCGGCGGCCCGCAGCGCGCGCACCATCGCCTCCTCGCGCGGGTCGCCCCGGCCCAGGAAGTGGGCGGCCTCCAGGCCCGGTGGCAGCGTTTCCGGCGACGGCGCCACCACCAGCTGCCGGTACCAGACGTCGTGCGGCACGCGGAAGATCTGGGTGCGTCGCCCGTCTTCCTCGAAAAGCTGCCAGGCCCTCGGGGTGGCCAGACCAGAGTCGAACAGGCCGCCCGTATCCAGGCCGGTGGCCGCCAGCACAGCCGGATCGAAGTCGTCGCCGACGGCGGAGATGAGGCGCACATCCTTGCTCCACAGGCGCATCCCCACGGCGGCGTAGAGCCCGCCGCCGCCGAGCACGCCCATCTGGCTCCGCCCGTCAGGAAAGACAATGTCGTCGACGATGATGCCCCAACTGGCATAACGGCTCATGTGGGCACGCTCCGCGGTCGGGTGTGGCCCGCCGCCACTTTGCGGGCCGCCAGGGCGATGCTGAGCTGCTGTAGCGGGAGCAGGGTCAACAGCGGGCTGAATGGCTCAGCGATGGCGGGCAGCACGAGGCCATCCGGCCCATCGCCGGCGATGTCGGCCGTCCCGGGCGTCACCAGGGAGATCAGGCGGGCGCCCCAGGCACGGACCACCCGGGCGGTGTCGCGGCAGCGGGCGTCGCTCTCGCCAGCGGGCGCGATCAGGATGACCGGTTCACCGGGGCCCAGCGTCGCGATGCGCAGGGCGTGGTGGAACTCCTCGACCGTAAGTGGCAGCCCGAGCGCCTGCGGCCCCTCGGCCAGCAGCGCCGAGCCATTCTGGGCCACAGCGAAGCTGGGCCCGCCGCCGACCAGGGCGAAGACGTGCCGGCCATCCAGCGACGGGGCCAGGGACTCCGCCCAGGGCT
>JBFGLK010000568.1:0-2967 GCA_041576195.1 Promineifilaceae bacterium (SeqCode) | reverse complement strand
CTCGACGATCTGCATCGGCAACACCGACGACTGGCGCGCCTTCTTCAGGATCCGGTCCTCACCCGTGTCCAGCAGGTGGCCGACGTCAGTGATGTTCTGCACGTAGAGGACGTCGTAGCCGGCGTGGCGCAGGTACCGGACGATCACGTCGAAGGCGATGTACGTCTTGGCGTGACCGATGTGGGGGTAGTCCTGCACGGTGGGGCCGCAGACGTACAGGTTGACCCTGCCGGGAAAGAGCGGCTCGAACGGCTCTTTCTTCCGGCTCAAGACGTTGGTGACAACCAGGCTCATGGTGACTCCTCGAATTGATGCCCGATTCGTTCTGTAGCCAGGCAATGCCGTCCATAGGGGGCGCCGCCAATGGGCGGGAGCTGCGCCGCATTGCCCGCCCCGCGGGGCATTCGGCCCGCGGGGCCGTTACGGGTTGGTAGGCCGGGCGAAGATCATGCGACCGGCGGAGGTTTGCAGCGTCTTGGTAACCAGTACCTGCACCGTCTGATCGACCCGATCGTGGCCGTCCTCGACCACGACCATGGTGCCGTCGTCCATGTAGCCGACGCCCTGGCCGATCTCGCGCCCTTCCTGGATGATCTTGACGGCCAGCTCTTCGCCGGGCAGGTAGATCGTCTTGACGGCGTTGGCCAGGTCATTGATGTTCAGCACCGCCACGCCTTGCAGCTCGGCGACGCGATTCAGGTTGTAGTCGTTGGTCATGATCGGGCAGTGGAGGTGGCGGGCCAGAGCGACGAGCTTGCTGTCAACCTCGCGCACTTCGCTGACGTCCATGTCGGTGACGCGCACCGGAATGGGGGACTCCTTTTGCAGGACGTTGAGCAGCTCCAGCCCGCGTCGGCCGCGATTGCGCCGGATGGGATCGGCGCTGTCGGCGATGTTTTGCAGCTCCTGCAAGACGAACGCCGGCACCAACATCGGGTCGCGAACAAAGCCGGTCTTGCTCACATCCGTGATACGCCCGTCGATGATCACGCTGGTGTCGAGCAGGATGACGCGCCGATCGTCCATCGCCTCGTCGGCCGCGCGTTGGCTCACAAACGGGCGGAAGTCCTGCATAAAGCGGGCCAGGTCTTGCTGCCTGGTCACCAGCACGACGATAGACAGATAGCAGAGGACGAAGGCGGCTGCCAGTGGAGCGATCTGGTTGAACGGGGTCGGCAGCCCTGACAATGGCCCGGCCAGCAGCGACGCCGCCCCCAGCCCCAGGAACAGGCCAAGGGTGATGGCCACGAGCCGCTCGGGCGGCATGCGCACCAGGGCAGAGCGCAGTCGCCGCAACGGCCGGGTGGTCACATAGGGCGTGAGAATGAGACCCGCGAGGAAGCCGACGAGTCCGAAGACGACGACGTAGGCGTCCGGCTGCGCTTCCAGGAGGCGCGCCACGCGCTCGCCAACCAGGCCCATCGCGACCGCGACCGCGACGGCGCCGACGAGGCGCAGGACGAACTCAACGCTAAAGAACTGCATGTCTGGATCCCGGCGCCGGTGGCCACGATGCGCGGCAGGCTCCTGTCTATGTCTGGCGGTTCCGGCCAGGCCGGCATCGGACCCGGCCAGACACGAAAGCGTTCGCCAGCCAGCGCGCTGCTGGTGGCGACGTCGCCGCCCGTCAGGGGACAGGTTGTGCGCACGACGGGAGGGCAATGCCACGGGAGCTTTGTCCCTGACCCGGCGCGTTACATGAGGACAAACGGTATCAACGTGCCAATAACAACGGAAAGATGGTAGCACAGCCAGAGAGGACCGGCAACACGCCCCTGCCGGCAGGCCGGCTCGTCAGGCCTCCAAGGCCGCCAGGGCCAGGGCGATGTTAGCAGCATAGCTGAGGATGGCCACGCGCCCGTCAAACAGCGCCCGGCGCAACTCGGCCAATGACACCCAGCGCACGGCGTACGCCTCGAGATCGGCGTTGTCGGGCGCGGCCACGGACCGCGCCCCGCGGGCGAGGAAAAAGTGCCCGGTGCCCACTCCGCGATTGGCGTCCACGACGAAACTACCCAGGTGACGCCACTCGTCGCTGGCGAGCCCGGTTTCCTCCAGCAGCTCCCGCTGCGCCGTGGCCAGCGGCGCTTCCCCCGGCTCCAGATAGCCACCGACGACCTGCCAGCTCTCCCGCCCCAGCCCGTGCTTGTATCCCTCGAGCACCAGGGTCTGGCCGTCGTCGTCGAGCACCACAATGTTGACGTAGTCCTTCAGGTGGACCCGGGGCCAGTCGGGGATGCGACGGCCGTCCGGCAGCCGCACATGCTCGAAGGCGACGCGCACGTAAGGGTGGTCGAGGACAGTCTTGGCGGACAGGGTTTCCCAGGACATAGGCGGGCTCGTGGTACGTGGACTGTGCCGGCGAGTATAGCGCGGGTGATTGATTCGGTACATTCGACCCGCAGGTCTTACTGGACCTGCGGCGTCTGTGGCCGGCGCCGCTGCTTGTGCGCGCCCGGGCCCTCGGCTACACTCCTCCGATGGTTGAGCGATCGCCGCGCGAGCTGGCCGCCCCCCTCCTGGCCCTTACCTTCGGGCGCTGGTGCATGAACACGGCGATGCGCATGGTCTATCCGTTTCTGCCGGCACTGGCCCGCGGCCTGGGCCTCTCCCTCGTCCAGGTGTCCAACCTGGTGGCCCTGCGCAGTTTCACCGGCGTCTTCAGCCCGTTCTTGAGCCCCCTCTCGGAGCGACACGGCCGCCGCCCCGTGCTCCTCGCCGCGTTGGTCGCCTTTGGCGCCGCCAACCTGATCGTCGTCCTCTGGCCGGAAGCCTGGGCCTTCGGGCTGACGCTGGCGCTCGTGGCTCTGGCCAAGGTCGTCTACGACCCGGTGCTCCAGGCGTTCATCGGCGATGCCGTCCCCTACCGGCAGCGGGGCCGGGCCATCGCCGCCACCGAGGTCTCCTGGTCGCTGGCGCTCCTGCTTGGCGCGCCGCTGGTAGGATGGCTCATCGCCCGCGGTAGCT
>JBFGLK010000567.1:0-2967 GCA_041576195.1 Promineifilaceae bacterium (SeqCode) | reverse complement strand
GGTGTAGCGGCGAGGCACCGTTAGGATGTAGCGCGCGAAGGACCCTCGACTACTGGGTAATCGTCAGCTCGTGCATCATGCCCAGGGCGAAGTGCGGGGCCATGTCGTGCTCCGGGCTGGGCAGGAAGCAGATCAGCAGGTAGTTGCCCGGGTCGAAGTGGAACGTGGCGTAGGTCGCCGCGCCGGGCGAGAGGAACGTGCCGGCAACCTGGTCGATCGGCGGCGGGCCGGCCGGCTCGGCCTCCGAAGCCAGCATCTCGCGCACCTGCTCGAAGGTCACCCCGTCGTGCAGGCGGAAGACGATCACCTCGTGCATCTCCGTGCCCTGGTTGCTGACGCGCAGCAGCTGGTCGCCGGCCTGGATCTCCCCGTCGATGGCAAAGGCGTAGTTGAGCAGATCGACCGAGGCCGCGGGTGCCGGCAGGTCGTCCTCGCGGGCGCCATTTGCCTCGTCGGTCACGGTGAGCGTGCCCACCATGCCCTGGGCGGCGTCCGGCGGGGCGTCCTCCGCCTGGCCAAAGGAGAACATGCCGTACTGGCCCGGCGTCAGATGGCTGACGAACGCCTCCTGGTCTCCGCCGGCCGCCGTCGCCCCGCCAACGAAGACGGTCCAGTCCGGCGGCGCGCCCTCGGACGCCAGCAAGGCCATCACGTCGTCCATCGTCTTGCCCTGGTCCATGCGAAACAGGATCAGGTCGTGAGCCAGCTCGCCCTGGTTGTCGAAGACGATCCGCGTCCAGCCGCTGGGCACGGTCGCCGGGTGGGTGTAGCTGTATTCATTGCCGACCACGGTCAACTTGGGCAGCCCCTGTTGCCCGCCGCAACCGACCAGCCCGAGGGCCAGCAGGCCCAGGAGCCACCAAACGAACTTGTATCGATTCATCACGATTCTCTCTCCTTCAGGTGGTCTGCCGGGACGATTCACCGGCAGCGTCAACGCAGCCCCGCCCCATCAGCCGGCCGAGCACGGCACCGAAGACGAGATGGGCCAGAGTGAGCAGGGCGACGACGAGCACGAGCAAGTGGACAGCAGGTTGCCGAGCGTGATATCGATCTCTTCCCTTAAGATCTCCGCACAAAACGGTTCACGGTTCGACGATCAAGGTGCCGGTCATGCCGGCAACACGCTCAGCATAGACCGGCCGTGTCCCGGGCGTCATGGGGCGGGCGTCCCGAGACGGGCGGGCCTTTGGCCTGTAAGGCGCGGCGCGCCGCCATGGAGCACCCTGAGGGTGTTTGGTGAGGGCCCCCGTGCCGGCATCCCGCGCCTCGCGTCGGGTTGGGCGTCCTTCTCCGCCATCGCCCGGCGGCTGAACAGATAACCGGTGCCGGCAATGATCAGGCGGATGACGACGAAGGCGAGATGGCCCCCGGCGCCATAACCTCACGCGAGCAGAAGAACAAATGGTCAGCGAGACCGTACGGAAACCAGCATCAACCTGACAGCACGATCCCCCTGGCTAACCGGCCCGCAGGGCCCAGAGCGTCCACACGGCGCCCAGCAGCTCCACGCCGGCGAGCAACAGGAGCTGGGTGGGCGCCGGCCCCAACAGGACCAGCAGCGTCATGGCCGAGGCGCCGGACCTGCACCTGCTGGTCACCTCGCGCGAGCGGCTGGATCTGCAGGTCGAACACGTGGTCGAAGTGGGTGGGTTGGCCCTGTCGGCGGGAAACGCGACGCCCGACGCCTCCGACGCGATGGCGTTGTTCGCCCGCCGGGCACGACGGGTACAGGCCGGTTTCACGCTGGATGCGCGGACCACGCCCGCCGTCGCCTGGATCTGGCGCCTGGTCGGGGGCCTGCCCCTGGCTATCGAGCTGGCCACCGCCTGGGCAAACCGGCTGGCGCCTGACGCGATCGCCTCGGCGATCGCCAGCAACCTGGATTACCTGGCCACGACCCGACGCGATCTGCCGGCACGCCAGCGCAGTCTCCGGGCCGTGCTCGCTCACGCGTGGCAACGTCTCTCTGCCGAGGAAATGGCCGCCTTCTCCCTGCTCTCCCTGTTCCGGGGTAGCTACAGCCTGGAGGCCGCGGAAGCGGTCTGTGGGGTGTCTCCCGCCGTGCTCGGCTCGCTGGTCGACCGCTCTCTGCTCCACCGGGAAGGCGCACGATACACGCTCCACGAGACGCTGAACCAGTACGCTCGAGAACAGTTGGCGCGCTCACCCGGCCGCGCCGCCGTCGCGCGCCGGCGGCACGTGGCCTACTACGCCCGACTGCGGGCAGAGCGCGAGCCACCGTTCAAAGGGCCCGACCCGAAGCGGGCGCTGGCCGAGGTGGCGGCGGTGGCATTTGACCTGCTGGCGGACGGTCGCCATTGAACACCCCAAGGGTGCGCGGCACCCTAGAGGTGTTTAGCGGGGGCCCCCACCCATGCCGGCATCCCGCGCCCGGATGATCGCCTCGGCCCGGTCGGCCACCTGTAGCTTGTTGTAGATGTTGGAGATGTGGTTGCGCGCCGTCTTCAGGGCGATGTGCAGCCGGGCGGCGATGGCCGCGTTGTCCAGCCCCTGGGCCACCAGCGCCAGCACCTCCCGCTCGCGCTCGGTCAGCTCGGGGAAGATCTCCGGGGGCGCGGACGGGCGCGGGCGGGCGAAGTAGCTGGCCAACCGGGCGGCGATCGCCGGGCCAAACAGGGCCTCGCCCTGGGCCACCGCCCGGATGACCCGGGCCATCTCCTCCTGGTCCGCCCCCTTCAGCACGTAGCCCCGGGCGCCGGCGCGCATGGCGGCGAAGACGGAGTCGTCGTCCTCGAACATGGTGACCATGATCACGCCGATGTGCGGGCTGGTGGCCACGATGCGCCGCGCCGCGTCGATGCCGTTGGCGCCCGGCATCTGGATGTCCATGAGGACGACGTCTGGCTGCAGCGCCTCGGCCTGGGCGATCGCCTCGCGGCCGTCCGCCGCCTCGCCGACCAGCTCCATGTCGGGCAGCGAGGCGAACAGGGCGCGCAGCCCGTC
>JBFGLK010000566.1:0-2982 GCA_041576195.1 Promineifilaceae bacterium (SeqCode) | reverse complement strand
TGCAGCCTGCGGAGGCTAACCTGGGCGACCAGATCGCCCTGACCGGATTCTGGCTGAGCGACGCCGTCCTGCGCCCAGGAGAGACCCTGCGCCTCAGCCTCGAGTGGCGCGCTCTGGCCCCCATCCCCAGGCCCTATACCGTGTTCAATCACCTGGTGGGCGCGGACGGCCAGGTGGCGGCACAGACCGACGGGGAGCCGGTCGGCGGCGCGCGGCCGACCCAGACCTGGTCGCCCGGCGAAGTGGTGCGGGACAACTACGCCATCGTCCTGCCCGCCGATCTGTCCGCGGGTCGCTACGACGTGCGCGTCGGCATGTACCGCTGGCCGGAGCTGACCCGGCTGGAGGTGCTCAGCGCCGATCGATCGTCGGCCGACAACGCCGTCACCCTGGGAGCGATCACCGTTCGCTGATGCGCCGCCGGCTGCTAATCCCCCTCTTCTGGTTGACCTGCGCGGTTTACGGCCAAAGCCTGGGCTACGGCTTCATCTGGGACGATCCACTCTGGTACGGGCATGTCAGCGGCCGGTCCCTGGTCGAGGTGCTCGGCCCGCAGCTCGACTTCCAGTTTTACCGCCCGGGCATCATGCTGGTCAACTGGCTGCTGGCGCGGCCAGATGGCACGTTTTCCGCTCCCCTGCTGCATGGCTTCCAGCTGGCCATGCATCTATTGACGATCGCGCTGCTCTACGCGCTCTTCCGGCGCCTGGGCCTCGCCCGGGGCCCGGCCCAGGCGGGGGTCGCCCTCTTCGCCCTGTTCCCCCTCTCGCATCAGGCGATCGCCTGGGCGGGGCCGCACCAGACGCTGGTCAACGCCCTGATCGGCGGCGCGTTTCTGGCCTGGCTGGCGGCGCAACCGGGGGCGCCGGGCCGCCCGTGGCGCCGCGGCCGGCTGGGTCTGTCTCTGCTCCTATTCGCCCTCGGCCTCACGGTCCTGGAGTCCGCGGTGGTGTTAGCCGTCATGCCCCTGCTGATCAGCCTGACGCGGGCCCGCCGCGAACCGGCGGCGGGCTGGCGGCGGAACGTCTCCGCCTTCCGCCGGACGACGGCGTGTCGCCTGGCGCTCGCCTACGTGGGACTCGCCGCCGCCTACGCCGTATTCTGGCTCCTCCAGCCACGCCTCAGCGGCTATACGCGCCTGTCACTGGACGGGCGGGTCATCGCCTATCTGGCTCAAGGATTCGTCGGACCGCTTCTCGGCCGGCCGGCCGGCTACGCCCCCGGGCCGATGGAGCCCGACCCCAGCCGGGTCGCCGGCGTGCTCGGGCTGGCGCTCGTGCTCATCGTCCTGATGCTGCTACTGGCCCGGAGACAGGGGCGCGGCGGGCTGGCCGCGTTGGGGGTGACCTGGGCCAGTCTGGCCCTGTTGCCGGCAGCCATCGGGCTGGACTTCGCGTACATCAGCCTGGCCTCGCGCCTGTTTTATTCGGCGGCGCCGGGCGTGGTGCTGCTCTGGGTCGCTGCCCTGACGCCCCTGTCGCCGGCGCCCGGCCGGCGCCCTCCGTTCGCCACGCTTTTGCTGGCCGCGGTCCTGCTACAGAGCGCCCTCCTGCTCGGCGGGTTCAACCGGCTCTATCGGGCGGGCACGCGGCATATGGCTGAGCTGGAGGCCGTCGCTACGCCCGGTGCGCGGCTGCTGTTCTTGAACTTCCCCGACCGGTTTGCGCCCCGGCGTGCCCCATATCCCCTGGGTTACTGGGGCCTGACGCTGGCCCCGGTCTCGGTCGATCTGGCCGCCTTCACCCGGCTGAGTCGGGGCGTCGAGCTTACTGCCGATTCGGCCAGCCAGGCGTGGATCGACGCCGACTCAAGGGAGGCGGGTCCCTGGCACGTCGACCTGCGCGGGGTCAGCGCGCCGCCCGAGGCGCTCTGGGCGCTGGCGCCGGGGATCGATGCCGTCTATCTCTCTCGCTATGGCGAGGAAGGTTCGTTTCGCCTGGAACGGCAGGGCCGGGCGCACGTCGCCGCGCCGGGAGCGTGCGAGCTGGCCCGCTTTGGCGAGGTCGTCTGCCTGGACCGACTGAGCCTGGCCCGTGAAGGGGATGCCTTGCGGGTGACGCTTGGGTGGTCTGCCATCGGGCCGGCCGGCCCGCACGACATCGTCTTCGTACACCTGGGTGAGCCCGGGCGGGCGCCGTTGGCCCAGCTGGACGGTCATCCCTGGGCCAACACGCTGCCGATGAAGGTCTGGCAACCGGGCGTGCGGATCGAGGAGGAGCGCTTGTTGCCGTGGCCGGCAGCGCTGCCGACGGGCGCGACGGTCAACGTCGGGATCTATGACTGGGTGGAGGGGGAGAGATTACCGGCCTGGGCGGCGGATGGCACGCCCCTGACGGACGGGATCTACGCCGCCGCCCCTTGATGCCGGGGCATGGCTAGCCCAACCAGAGATTGAGGGCGATGAGCAAGGAGAACATGAGCAGCGCCAAAATGAAGACGCGGCGCAGGTCGCGGAGGACATAGGCGTACTCCTCGCGCAGATCTTCGACGGTAGTGGCTCGCCCTCGTGAGGCGGTGGCGCGACGCCCGCGGCGGGACGGCTCCGACCGCGATGGTGGCGTTGTCGGCGTCGTGGTTGGCTGGCGCACGCGGCGCACTTTTCTGGCCATGGCGTCTTCTCCTCGCTCGGGGGATTCGGGCAGCGGATCCGGGGCCGCTACCCCTCATTGTCCGTGGTCTCGGCCAGATCGGCAAAGACGACGATGCGCTTGTCGTTAACCAGATAAGGATAGCAGGAGATCAGGGTGGCGCTGGCGTAGTCGGTCGGCGCCATCACCTCCACGGCCGTCGGCTCGACGACGTCGATCTTCCGCACGACGTAACGATAGGTGCGGCGCTCCGTCGAGACGAGGATCTCGTCGCCCCGCGCCAGCCGATCGAGGTGGCGAAAGATCTCACCGTAGATGTCATTGTGCGCCGACAGGACCAGATTGCCCACGCCCCCGGGCAGCGCCGAGCCGATGTGCTGGCCGACGCCCTTCT
>JBFGLK010000565.1:0-2985 GCA_041576195.1 Promineifilaceae bacterium (SeqCode) | reverse complement strand
GTGGCGGACTTCGGCCGGCGCCCGCGGTTCACCGAGCAGACGGACTGGTACGCCTTCGCCGTCCTGGTCACCCGCCTCCTCCTATTGGCGCACCCCTACGGCGGGGTCCATTCGGCTTTTCCCACGCTGCAGGCGCGGGCGCAGGCGGGTGTGACCTGTCTGTCGCCGGACGTGATCTACCCGGCCTCGGCCCGGCCGCCGGCGTCGCTGCCGGACGCGTTGCTGGACCAGCTGGAGCGCGTCTTTGGCCAGGGCGAGCGCCCCGTGTTTCCGCGCTCGTTGCTGACGGAGGCTGCCGCCGCCCTCCGCCCGTGCCTGGACTGCGGCCTGAGCTTTCCGCGGACGCGCCGCGCCTGTCCGGCGTGCAACCGGGCCAACCGGGCGCCGATCCCCCAGTTACTGGCGGGCGGTCTGGAGCGGCGCCCGCTGCTGACCGTGACCGGGGCGCTGTGCGCCGTGCTACCCACGCCGGAGGGCGCCATCCGGGCGGTGACGTATGATGGGCGCGCCTACCGATTGCATCGCGGCGGCGCTGGGGGATTGGTCGAGAACTGGCCCCTCATCGCCGGCCGGCCTGGCTATCGCCTGGGCGCGTTCGGCGACGATCTGGTCGTGGCCCAGGCCGGCAGTCGCCGCCTGCTTGTGCTGCGGCCGACGCCGACGGGCGCCCAGCCCTTGGTCGAGCTCGAGACGTCGCTGTTCAACCAGGAGCCTGCCTTTGCCGGCACGGCCCAGGGCCTGTTCCGCTTGGCCGGCGGCGCGTTGCTGCGCGGGCGCGCCGGGCCACTCGGCTACGTCGAAGAAGTCGTAGGCGACGCCCGCCGCGCGCAGACGCAACTCTGGGGCTCCCCCGACAGCCCGCTGGTGGCCGGGTGCTATCGACTATGGACAGCCCATCACCTCTTTCTGGTGACGCGTGGCGGCGCCGTCCTCGCCCTGCCCGCGCCGTCACTGCCGCCGGCCCGCCATGTGTCGGCGACGGTGGGACGCCAGCACGTCGCCTTCCACCTGAGAGTCCGGGATGGGGCCAGCCAGATCGACCACACGCTGCTCTACGACGAGGCCGGGCGCCTCCAGGCTCACTGGCGGCAAGACGACGCCGATGGGGCGCTGCCGGATCCGGCCGGCGGTCGGGCGCTGAATGGCGCGATCTTGCTGACCGCGACCGATGCCGGCATCCGCAAGGATGGTGCCGCGGGCGCGACGCTCCTGGCCGCCAGCGCCGGCCTCGTCTCTCCCGGCGACGGCCTGCACGCCCACCCTCAGGGCCTGCTGCTGCTGCAGGCCGATCGCCTCTGGCTCCTCCGGGCCCTCTGAAGCGCCCGTTTCCCGCCCGGAGCTTGACAAAGTGTGCTTGTTACACTATACTCTCAATAAGTGTGATATGAACACTAATAGCTTGACGGGCATGCCGGTGGCGTTACGATCGTGGGTTAATCAGCATCTCAGAGCGATCCGCACGGCTGCCGGCACCGGCTCCGTCAAGAAAGGAGAACCGCATGGCCCCCTTCCCCCAGTTCTATGATCCCGGCCGCATCGGCCGGCTCTTCTATCCCGACGTCGCGGCCATAGCCGCCGAGGCGGCCGCGGCCGGGCTGCGGCCGGCCGCCGACGACGCGACCAAAACACACCTCGTCGTCATCGACATGCAGGTCGACTTCTGCCACGCCCGGGGCAGCCTGAACGTCCCCGGCGCGCTAGACGACATCCGGCGGCTGATCGAGTTCATCTATCGAAACGCCGAGTCGATCACCCAGATCACGTGTTCCCTCGACTCACACCTGCCGTTCCAGATCTTCCATCCCGCCTGGTGGGCCGACGCTGAAGGCCGCCACCCCGCGCCGTTTACGCTGATCACCTACCAGGACATCCAGAACGGGGCCTGGCGGCCGCTCGTCGACCCGGTCTGGTCCACCCGCTACGTCAAGACGCTGGAAGAGCAGGCCAAGAAGGTCCTGACCATCTGGCCCTACCACGTGCTGCTGGGCAGCATCGGCAACGCGCTGGACCAGGAGCTCTGGTCGGCCATCGCCTGGCACGCAATCGCCCGCAAGACGCAGCCCTCCTGGCTGACCAAGGGCACCGTGCCCCAGACCGAGCACTACTCGATCATCCAGCCGGAAGTGCCCGTGCCCAGCCATCCGCTCGGCGGCAAGAACAAGGCGTTCCTCGACGCGCTGGCCGAGGCAGACACGATCATCATCGCCGGCGAGGCGGAGAGCCACTGCGTGTTGGAAACGGTGGAGGACCTGGTCGAGGATTTCACCTCGCAACCAGAGGCTCTTCGCAAGATCTACTTCCTGCGCGACTGCACCTCCCCCGTCCTGCACCCTCAGATCGACTTCCATGCCATCGCCATGGCCCGCTTCGCGGAGTTCGAGAAGCAGGGCGTCAACTTCATCGACAGCACGGACCCACTGCCGTTCACCCAGGGCAATCACCTGGCGGCGGCATAGGGGACGGGCGGCGGGCGGGCCAGCCCTCCGGGGCGGTCCGCCAGCAGAAGCCAATCCACACCCGCATCCGCATAGCGAAGGTTTGCCGGCAGGGCAGCCGGCCTTGCTGCCCCCTTGCCTCTGACCAGGGCCGGCGCCTTACACCAAGGAGAGTTCTCATGTCTGACAATGGGCTGGGCAATCTTGACGACCTGTTTCGCGGCGCGCGAGACGACGGGCTCACCGGAGACACCATGGACCTGGTGGTGGCCAACCTCAACGGGCCGGCCATGGCAGGGGCGATCGGCGTCCCCCTCGGGCAACTGGCCAGCAACGAGGTCATCCTGGCGATGAATATTATCGACGCGAGCGGCTCAATGGCCCCCCATGCCGCCGACCTGATCCGCGCCTACAACGAGGACTATCTGGCCGCCATGCGTGGCTCGACGGCTGCCGATGACATCCTGATCAGCACGGTGCTGTTCGACAGCCACGTCACCCTGCACCACGGCTACATCCCCCTGCCGCACGCGCCCGATCTGACTGACCG
>JBFGLK010000564.1:0-2987 GCA_041576195.1 Promineifilaceae bacterium (SeqCode) | reverse complement strand
ACCGTGCCCCTCGGCGGGGGCACCAAGCTGCTGGCGGGCGACATCCAAAGCGCGGTCGTCGATCTTCAGGCCCTCGGCCTGGACGTGATGGCGCATGAAGGGGACCATTTGCGCGCGGGCGCGACGGCCCGCCTGGCCGACCTGGCCGACTTCCTGGCGAGCGCCGGGCCAGACTCGCCGGCGCCGCTCCTGCGGCTGGCGCTACACCGCGCCGGCCCCAACACGTACCGCCACGCTGCCACGATCGGCGGCAGCGTGGCCGCTCGCCTGCCGGACAGCGAGCTCCTGGCCGCGCTGCTCGTCCTCGAGGCCCAGCTGCTCCTGGCCGACGGCGCAGCCACGTCGCTGCCGGCCTATTGGGATGCCGACGCGCCGGAGCTCATCGTCGCCTGCCGGATCCCCTGGGGAGCCGGCGAGGGCGCTCTGGAGCGGGTGGCCCGCACGCCGGCGGACTATCCCATCGTGTCGGTGGCCGGCTGGCGTCCGTCACGTGGCGAGCAACGGCTGGCGGCCACGGGCATCGCGCCCTGGCCCATCCGGCTTGAGGGGGCGGAGGCCGCGCTGCGCGCCGGCTCGCCCGGCGACGCGGCCATGGCCGCCGCCAGGGCGGTCTGCCGGCATCCCGGTGACTTCCGCGGCAGCGCAGACTACCGCCGCGAAATGGTCGGTGTGCTGCTCCGCCGTGCCCTCGCCAACCCCGTGCCCGCCTCTTGACCGGTCCCCGCCGGGATGCTAGGATCGCGTTGTCAAGTCGACCGGGCGATCGCGGCCCGGGCCTGTCCCGGGTCGAGGAAAGTCCGCACTCCAGAGAGCACGGTGCCGGCTAACGGCCGGGCGGGGTGACCCGACGGAAAGTGCCACAGAGAGGTGTATTGCCCGGCCTCCGGGTCGGGTGAGGGTGAAACGGTGGTGTAAGAGACCACCAGCAGGGGCAGCAATGTCCCTGGCTCGGCAAACCCCACCGGGAGCAAGGCCAAGCAGGGTGGAATCCGCTTCGGCGGATCAGGCGGCGGCTCGTCGCCTCTGACACCCGGGTAGGCCGCACGAGGACGCCAGCAATGGCGTTCCCAGATAGATGATCGCCCCCTGCTCCGGCGGGGACAGAATGCGGCTTACAGGTCGACTTGACATACTGATGGATTGGACGCAACGCGACGCTGCCGTGTCACTGCTTCTTCGGATAGGCCCTCGTCTCCAGCCTGAACGGCCCAACGGACCGGCACGCCCTTGCGCGACACGCTGCTTGACCGGTGCACGAAGGAACGCCTGATGGTAAAGGTCCTCTTTGTCTGTCTGGGCAACATCTGCCGCTCGCCGATGGCCGAGGCCGTCTTCCAGCGTCTCGTGGACGAGGCGGGCCTGGGCGATCAGATCGCGTCGGACTCTGCCGGCACCGGGTCGTGGCACGTCGGCGAGCCGGCGCATGCCGGCACCCGCCGGATCCTCGCCCAACAGGGCATCGACTACCGCGGCCGGGCGCGCCAGGTCGTAGCCGCCGACATGGCGGACCCGCGCACCTACGTGGTGGCCATGGATGGGAGCAACCTGGACACGCTGCGCTCCCGCTTTGGCCACCACGCCCGCCTCTATCGACTGCTGGACTTCGCACCCGAGCTGGGCCGGCGAGACGTGCCGGATCCTTACTACGACAACAATTTCGCCGAGGTCTATCGGCTGGTCGAGGCCGGTTGCCAGGGCCTCCTAGCCACCATTTGCCAGAACGAAAACCTGCCGGCGTGATTCGGCCGGCCTACGGAGGACGCATGGAACACGAAGTCATCGTCGTCGGCGCCGGGCCAGGGGGCTCGACGACCGCCATGGCCCTCGCCTGCCAGGGTCGCGACGTGCTTCTCATCGATCGACACACTTTTCCTCGCGACAAGGCGTGCGGGGACGCGGTGCCGGCGAGCGCCCTGGACCAGCTCTTCAGCTACGGCATGAAAGAGCGTTTCGAGGAGCAGGGCTTCTACCCGGTCAATCGTCTTCTCATAAGTGCCCAACGGGGCGGCGTCCTCGAGGCGGACCTGCACCGGAGCCCGCGAGGCACTGATTCGTACGTGGTGCCGCGGCTGCAGTTCGACGCGGTGCTGCAAGCACACGCCCAAGCCTGTGGGGCCCGCTTCTTACAGGCCACGGTGAAGGAGCCGCTTTTTGAAGATGGCCGCGTCGTCGGCGTGGTCGCCAGAGAGAACGGCCACGTTCACGAGATCCGGAGCCAGATCGTCGTCGGCGCGGACGGCGCAACGTCGGCAGTGATGCGTGCCCTGCGCCCCGAGCCGGAACGGCATCAAGACTCGCACCGCGCGGTCGCTCTCCGCGCCTACATCGAAGGGCTCGATGAGCTGCCGCACGAGGTGGAGTTCTACCTCTACAAGGGCATTCTGCCAGGTTACGCCTGGATTTTTCCCATCGGCGAGGGCCAGGCCAACATCGGTCTGGGCATGCGGATCGACAAGTTCCGGCGCCTCGGCATCAAGCTGGAGGGGTTGCTGGATCGTTTCCTGGATATGCCGGGTATCAAGAAGCGGTTGCGCTCTGGCTGGAAGCTGCAAAACGTGGCCACCTGGCCCCTGAGTTTTGGCTCGCAGAAGGGGCTGCGTCACGCCTTCGACGGCGCGCTGCTCGTTGGGGACGCCGCCGGCTTCATCAATCCGCTCACCGGGGGGGGCATCCACAACGCCATCACCTCCGGGCGCCTGGCGGCGCAGACCATCCTCGAAGCCTTGGGTCGCAGTGACACGTCGGCGGCGAGCCTGCGCGTGTACGAGACCCGTTGCCACGACGCCATGTGGCGTGACATGCGCCGGTCCCTCTTCTTCCAGCGACTGCTCGGCGCGCTTCCCGGCGTGGCCGATATCCTGGTCAACCGGGCCAGCGCCAACAGCAGATTCGCCGAGGCGTTTCTGTCCAAGCTATGAATTGAGTGTCTGGCGCCCGCCCGACGCTACAGGAGGAAACACGATGACCAAGTTGCTTATTCGTCTGGT
>JBFGLK010000563.1:0-2991 GCA_041576195.1 Promineifilaceae bacterium (SeqCode) | reverse complement strand
CAACGACAGCCTGGCGGAGCTGCTCATCGCCGCCATGCTCTGGCTGCTTCTCGATACGCTGCCGCGGGATGAGCCCGCCCAGGCGCGCCTGGTCCTTCTCGGCGTGTTGCTTGGCCTCGGTTTCCTCACCAAGGCCACGACCTACATCATGGCGCCCGTCATCGGGCTGGCCGTGATGTGGCGCTATCGTGCGGACTGGGGAGGCGCCGCGCGAATCGGGCTGCGGGTCTTCACGCCGGCCCTACTGCTCGGCGCCCTCTGGTGGGGGCGAAACCTCGTCGTCTACGAGGGATTCGACCCGCTGGCCTCGGCGGCGCATGATGCCGTTGTGGTCGGCCAACCGCGCACGGCCGACTGGCTGGCCGACTTCGGTCCGCGCTACACGCTGATGGCTCTGGCCCGGACGACTTTTCAGAGCTTCTGGGGTCAGTTTGGCTGGATGGGTCTGGTCATGCCCGGCTGGTTTTACGCAGGCGCGCTGCTGCTCAGTCTGGGCTTGCTCGGCGGATGGCTCTGGTCTGTCTGGCGGGCACGCCGGCCCGCCCTGCCGGCAGTCGCCACTCCGGTGCTCCTCCTCACCTTTCTCGGCAGCTTCTCCCTCTTTCTGGGCTACAATCTCAGCTTCGTGCAACATCAGGGGCGCTATCTGTTTCCCGCTCTCATCCCCATTGCCGTCGTCGGCGCCGTCGGCCTGTCGGCCTGGGTCTTGCCCCTGGCCGGCCGCCGGCCTCTCCTCGGGTGGGCGGCGACGGCAGCCCTCAGCTTTGGTCTGCTTGGCCTCGACCTCGTAGCCTTATTCGGCTATATCGTTCCGCTGTTGGCGACGCCCTGACCGCGCCCACCATCAGGGGCGCCCGATCTACCTCAGGCGATGGCCGGCGCCCCGCGGCGCGGGAGCATCACCCAGCGCAGCTGTTCACCGCGCAACAGCAGCTCACGCACATCGCTGCCAGAGAGCATGATTAGGACGTGCAGGCCGTCGTCATCGCGCCACTGGCGACCCGTCTCCGCCGGCATCCAGTTGCCGGCCAGATGGACGCGCCGGACCCGCACCCCGCCATCGATCATGAAGCGGCAATCCACGCCGATGTAATGCATGTCAATCCCTCCTGGTCGCGAGCCGGGTCGCTCGCAAGGCCGCCAGCTCACGATACTTGACCCACTCGTAGTACGCCAGGAGAAGGCTCAGGTGAAGGCCATGAAGGCCGTCTCGATAACCCTTCAGCCGCACGAAGCGCCACCAGAAGTGGCGCGCCGGCTGGGTCAGCGGCGTAGTGCGCTTCGGCCGGACGCCCTGGCGGTGCAGGATGCCGGCATCGACCCGACTATAGCGCCGTTGCTTGGCGTGGAAGTGGGCGACGTCGTCGTAATTATAGTGGATGAGCGGCTGGCTCAAGTAGCCGACCTCGCCGTCGACGACGGCGATCTCGTGCACGGGCCGCTCGTAGCGGACCCGGCCGTGGCGGAAGAGGCGTAGCTGGTAGTCCGGATACCAGCCGGCGCCGCGCGTCAGGCGGCCGAATATGATGTTGTGGCGCGGCACGTACCAACCGGCCTCCGGGCTCGCCGCCATGACCTCCCGGATCTCCTGCCCCAGCGCCGGTGTGCCCCGCTCGTCCGCGTCCACGAAGAAGACCCAGTCAGTATCCAGGCCGGCCAGAGCCGCGTTTCGCTGTTGCGCGTAGTTCTCGAAAGGGTGCTCCGCTACCTCCGCGCCGGCCTGGCCGGCCAGCCTGACGGTCTCGTCGTGGCTGTGGCTGTCGAAGACCAGGACCCGATCGGCCCACGCCAGGCTCTCGATGCACGGAACGATGTGACGGGCCTCGTCTCGAGTCAGGATGACGGCCGTCAGCTCCATGGGATCAAGCCTCTTGGCCGGCGAGCGCCTCTGAATCCTGCCGGTAGCGCCCCCAGATCGCCGCCGCCTCCCGGTAGGCCTGGCGCAACTCTCCGCTCGGCTCCGCCTGGGCCCGTCGGTTGAGGCCGACCTCGGCCAGGCGGCAGGCCAGCCAGAAGGTCAGGCGGTGGTGATGTTTCAGATAAAGCTGCGCCCGGCTGCGCCAGAGGTTGACCACCGAACTGGCCGGCACCTGGCGCGTGCTCTCCCCGCCATAGTGAACGACCTGGGCCGCGGGCACCGAGTAGATGCGCCAGCCAGACTGGCGGATGCGCCGGCACCAGTCGATCTCCTCGCAATACATGTGAAACGACTCGTCAAACCCCCGCGTAGCCACGGCCACATCGCCGCGGACCAGCATGGAGGCGCCCAGGATGAAGTCAACCTCGAACGGCTCGCGCCCCGGGTCGAACGCCTTGCGCGGATAGCGCCCGTTCAGCCAGCTCTCATAGACGCGGGGCGGCGGCGGCCAGAGGTCAAAGGCAAGCTGGATTAGGCCGGGAAAGGCGAAGGCGCTGTGCTGTAGCCGCCCATCGCCATAGACCAGCCGCGGCCCGACGGCGCCGACGTTCGGGCACTCATCCAGGCAGGCCAACAGCCCTCGCAACGCGCCGGGCCTCACCACCGTGTCCGGGTTCAACAGCCAGAAGGCGCCAACCGTCCCGTGCGCTTCGAGCGCCGCCGCCATGCCCTGGTTGTTCGCCGCACCGAAGCCGACGTTGTGCGCGTTTTGAATCGTGTGAGCCTGCGGAAACAGGTCGGACACCAACTCTTGCGTGCCATCAGTCGAGCCGTTGTCTACAACCCAGACCTCGCCGGCGATGCCCGCACGGGCCAGCTCGGCGTAGACGGACGTCAGGCAGGCCCGCAGATAGTCGCGAACGTTCCAGCTGACGATGATGACGGCAAGATCCAGCATGGCGATACGATGCGGCCTCAATACTCGGGGTCGCTGGCGAAGCGCGCGTCTTCATCCAGCGCCAGCGTTTCGACCAACGCGCGGACCGGCTCAAAGGCGTCCGGCGCGACTCGGACCATTCCCTCCCAGTTGTAGAAATCGGGCGCGCAGATCGACTGCGCGCACGCCTCTCCAT
>JBFGLK010000562.1:0-2995 GCA_041576195.1 Promineifilaceae bacterium (SeqCode) | reverse complement strand
TGCAGGCGCTGGCCCGCGAGCAGACGCGCCTGATCCAGAGCGGCTACCTGCGCACCTACGTCAAGTGGGTGCTCGCCTTTCTCCTTCTCCTGGTCGGCGGGGCCTTGCTCGGCGGCCGCGCGCTCGTTCTGGTCCGGCCGGCGGTGCCGGTACAGCCCCATGAGGTCGCCCTGGCCGTCGTCATCCTGGCGGCCACGCTGCTGGCGGTCACCTCCCGCTCCCGCCTCACCGCCGTGGCCGCCCTCGGCGTGGTCGGCTTCGCCCTGGCCCTGTTCTACGTCTTCTTCAACGCCCCGGACCTGGCCATGACCCAGTTCGCCGTGGAGACCCTGACGGTCATCCTCTTCGTCCTGGTCCTCTATCGCCTGCCGCGCTTCAGCCAGCTGACCAGCCTGGCGATGCGCCGGCGCGACGCGGCGCTGGCAGTCACCGTGGGGCTGCTCATGGCGGCGCTCGTCCTGACGGTGACCGCGTCTCCCATCGAGACACGGCTGACCCCCTACTTCGCGGCCAACAGCCTGGCCCTGGCCAAGGGCCGCAATATCGTCAACGTCATCCTGGTCGATTTCCGCGGCCTGGACACCATCGGCGAGATCACGGTGCTGGCCGTGGCCGCCATTGGCGTCTTCGCCCTGATCCGGGCCGGGCGCCGCCGGCGTGCGTCGGCAGACGCCACGGAGGCAACCTCATGAGATCGCTCATCCTTTCGGCCGCCATCCGCTATCTGCTGCCGCTGCTGCTGCTCTTCTCGGTCTTTATCCTGCTGCGCGGACACAATGAGCCTGGCGGCGGCTTCGCCGGCGGGCTGGTGGCCGCCGCCGCCTTCGCCCTCTACGCCATCGCCGAGGGCGTGGCCGCGGCCCGGCGCCTGCTGCGCGTATCGCCGCGCCTGCTCATCGCGACCGGGCTGCTCACGACGCTGCTCAGCGCCCTGTTCGCGCCCCTGCTCCAGGGCCTGCCGTTCATGACCGGCCTGTGGTCGACGATCGAGCTGCCGGCAATCGGCAAGCTGGGCACGCCCCTCTTCTTCGACCTGGGCGTCTACCAGGTAGTCATCGGCGTGGCCCTCCTGATCATCTTCTCGCTGGCGGAGGAGTAGCCATGGAACTGGTGCTCGCGATCGTCATCGGCGGCCTCTACGCCGGTGGGCTCTACATGATGATGCGCCGGAGCATCGTCAAGCTGATCATCGGCCTCGCGCTGCTCGGTCACGCCTCCAACCTGCTCATCTTCACCGTCGGCCGGGTGTCGCGGGCGGCGCCACCCATCATCCCCGAAGGCGCGGCGGCGCTGATCGGCCCGTCGGCCGACCCGCTGCCCCAGGCGCTCATCCTGACGGCCATCGTCATCGGCTTCGGCGTGCAGGCGTTCGCCGTCGTCCTGATCCGGCGCGTCTACCAGGTCAAGCGCACCGACGACCTGGATCAGCTCACGGCGACGGAGCGCTGAGGAACGCGCGATGCAGATGATCCTCCTGTGGCCCGTCCTCGTCCCCTTCGCCAGCGCGATCTTGCTCCTGCTCGTCTGGCAACGCCAACCGTGGCAGCGCCTCATCGGCGTGGCCGGCGCCGTCGTCGGGCTGGTGGCGGCCATCGCCCTGCTGGCCACCACCCTGACGCGGGATATCCTGGTCGTGCAGGTGGGCAACTGGCCCGCCCCCTTCGGCATCACCTTCGTGGCCGACATCTTCAGCGCCATCATGGTGACGATGGCCGGCCTCATGGGGCTGGCCGTAGCCGTCTATGCCCTGGCGGACGTGGACAGCCACTACGAGCGGCTGGGCTTCCACCCGCTCTTCCACATCCTGCTCATGGGCGTCAATGGCGCCTTCCTCACCGGGGACCTGTTTAACCTGTACGTCTGGTTCGAGGTCATGCTGATCGCCTCATTCGTGCTGCTCGCCCTGGGCGGCAAGCCGGCGGAGCTGGAGGGGGCGATCAAATACGTCACCCTGAACCTGATGGCTTCTGGCCTCTTCCTGGCGGCCGTGGGCATCGTCTATGGCGTGGCCGGCACGCTCAACCTGGCCGATCTGGCCCGGCAACTGGCGCTGAGCGGCCCGCCGTCGCTGATC
The DNA here is from genome assembly GCA_041576195.1 of Promineifilaceae bacterium (SeqCode). Classification (GTDB taxonomy): domain Bacteria; phylum Chloroflexota; class Anaerolineae; order Promineifilales; family Promineifilaceae; genus JAGVTM01. The sequence continues at coordinate 921 of JBFGLK010000562.1, read as the reverse complement.
ACGGGGCTGGCCATGTTGTTCCTGGTGGCATTCGGCATCAAGGCCGCCATCTTCCCGCTCTTCGGCTGGCTGCCGGCATCGTACCATACGCCGCCGACAGCGGTCTCAGCCATCTTCGCCGGCCTGCTGACCAAGGTCGGCGTTTACGCCATCATCCGCGTGTTCACGCTCCTCTTCCTCGACGGCCAGCGCCTCATCCCCACCGTTATCCTGGTCGTCGCCGGGCTGACGATGGTCACCGGCGTGCTCGGCGCGGCCGCCCAGAGCGAGTTCCGGCGTATCCTCTCGTTCCACATCGTCAGCCAGATTGGCTACATGATCATGGGGCTCGGCCTGGCGTCGGCACCGGCCCTGGCGGGCGCCGTCTTCTACATCATGCACCATATCGTGGTGAAGACGAACCTGTTCCTGATCAGCGGCATCGTGCGCCAGGCGCAGGGCTCCGGCCTGCTGGAGCGGCTCGGCGGTTGGTATCGGCAGCGGCCGGCCACCGGCCTCCTCTTTCTGATCCCGGCGATGTCGCTGGCCGGCATCCCGCCCCTCTCCGGATTCTGGGCCAAGCTCACCCTGATCCGGGCCGGGCTGGCCCAGGACCAGATCGTCATCGTGCTGGTCGCCTTGGCCGTGAGCCTGCTGACGCTCTTCTCGATGACCAAGATCTGGAGCGAGGTCTTCTGGAAGGAGCCGCCAGAGGGCGTGCCGGCACCGGCCGGGCCGACCGACTGGCGTCGCTACGCGCCGGCCGTCGCCCTGGCTGCCGGCACCGTGACGATCGGCCTGGCCGTCGGCCCCGTCTATGAGCTGGCCGCCGCCGCCGCCGCCCAGTTGCACAACCCCGCCGGCTACATCCAGGCCGTCCTGGGAGGTCTGCCCTGATGTTCCTGCTCACCATTTTGCTGGCCATCATCTGGGTGGTGCTCA
>JBFGLK010000561.1:0-3026 GCA_041576195.1 Promineifilaceae bacterium (SeqCode) | reverse complement strand
TGATCGATGAGTTCGTCGCCGCCGCCCAGGCCCGCTTCCCGCAGGCGGTCATCCAGTTCGAGGACTTCGCCAATCACCACGCCTTTCGTCTCCTGCACAAGTTTCGCGACCAGGCCCCGATCTTCAACGACGACATCCAGGGCACGGCGGCGGTCACCCTGGCCGGCCTCTATTCGGCGGTCCGGCTCAGCGGGGCGAGCCTGGCCGAGCAGCAGATCCTCTACCTGGGGGCCGGGGAGGCCGGCGTGGGCATCGCCGACCTCGTCGTGTCGGCCATGATGGACGATGGCCTGTCGGAGGCCGAGGCCCGGGCCCGCAACTGGTTCGTGGACTCGCGCGGCCTCGTCGTGCGAAGCCGGTCCGACCTGGCGGCGCACAAGCTGCCCTATGCCCACGAGCACGCCCCGGTGCCCGACCTGCTGGCGGCGATCGAGGCGTTGCGACCAACCGCCCTCATCGGCGTCTCCGGCCAGCCGCGCCTGTTCACCGAGCCCATCGTGGCGGCCATGGCCCGCCTGAACGAGCGGCCGATCGTCTTTGCCCTCTCCAACCCGACGGACAACTCCGAGTGCACGGCCGCGGAGGCCTACACCTGGTCGGCCGGGCGGGCCATCTTCGCCAGCGGCAGCCCCTTCCCGCCCTTCGAGTACCAGGGCCAGGCCTTTGTGCCCGGGCAGGGGAACAACGCCTACATCTTCCCCGGCGTCGGCCTGGGCGCCGTCGCCTGCGGCGCCCGCCGGGTGACCGACGCGATGTTTATGGCCGCCGCCCGGACGCTGGCCGCCATGGCCGGCGCCGACGACCTGGCCCAGGGGCGCATCTACCCCGCCTTCAGTCGCATCCGCGAGGTGTCACTGGCCATCGCCGTGGCGGTGGCCGAGGTGGCCTACGCCGCCGGCCTGGCGGCGGTCCCGCGCCCGGCCGATCTGACGGACTTCGTCAAGGCGCAGATGTACGACCCCACCTATGTGACCTACATCTGAGGTAAACGCGCTTTAGGCGACGCTCCACCGGGCGTCACCGCGGCGTTTTGCCAGAGAGAGCCCCGATTGCCCCGGCGACGATTGGGGCTCCTGGATTCCCCCTTCACTGTTTTTTCACACCACGCCGACCAAACATAATGCTACAATCGCCCTAGAACATACGTTCTAGGCGCGTTGTTATGGACAGGCTCTTGACAACCACGAGCGGCGTCTCCGTCGCCGTTTACCACCTACGACTCCCGGATCCAGGTCCACCGACTGATGTCCGCAGACAGGAAACATCGGTTGGCGGCGACCGTCGCCGCCTTGCAGACACGCTGGGGTGTGCGGGCGATCCGTCGCCTGGGCCAGGGCGAGCTTCCCCCTGTGGCCGTCATCCCCACCGGTTTCCCTTCGCTCGACGAGGCCCTCGGCGGTGGCCTGCCCCGCGGGCGCATGACCGAGATCCGCGGGGTGCCCTCGGCCGGGGCGGCTACCCTGGCGCTGCGGACCCTGGCCAACGCGCAAGCGGGGGCCAGGTCCGCCGTCTACCTGGACCTCAACGCCACCCTGGATCCGGCTGGCGCCGCCCGGCTGGGCGTGCGGCTCGATCGCCTGCTGGTCGTGCGCCCGGCGGACACGGTCCAGGCACACGACATCCTGCACGATCTGTTGCTTACCGAGCGCCCGGCTATCGTCGTCTTCGACGCCCCGCTCATCGATCGCGCCCGGCGGGCGCTGGCCCGGGAGAGCCGGCTGGATCGGCTGGTCCGCCCCCTGAGCCAGGCGGAAACGGCGCTCATCTTCCTGACAACCATCCCCGCCTCCAGCCCGCCGACGCTCCTGCACTACGCCGCCGTGCGCCTGCAGATCGAGCGGACCCGCTGGCTCTACCGGCAGCACGACATTTGCGGCTACGAGGCCGCCGTGCAGATCGTCAAGAACAAACTGGGCCCGGCCGGGCAGGAGGTGTGTGTGGAGATTGTTGGTTGGTTGGATAGTTAGTGGGTTGGCTGGTTGGATAGTTGGCTGGTTGGATAGTTGGCTGGTTGGGTAGTTGGCTGGTTGGGTAGTTGGGTAATTGGCTGGTTGGCTGGTGATCACAGGCAAACCAACCAACCAACAAACTAACCAACAAACCAACCACCCAACAAACCAACCACCCGACAAACCAACCACCCGACAAACCAACCACCAAACCAACGAACAAACCAACCACCCGACCACCCCCATGATCGCCTGCCTCACCGTCCCTTACTTCGCCGCCGCGGTCGAGCGGCGCGACGATCGCGGGCTGGCCCGCCGCTCCCTGATCATCGGCGGGGAGCCGTGGGAGCCGCTGCCCCTCTACGCCTTCTCGCTGGAGGGGGCGCGGCACGGGGTCCGGCCGGGCATGTCGCTGCGCGCCGCCTATCTGCTCTCGCCGGCCTCCCGGTTCCTGCCGCCGGCCACCCCGCGCTATGCCGGCGCGGCGGGCGAGATCGTGGACGTGCTGGCCGATTTCACCCATTTGATCGAGCCGGAAAGCGCCTGGGACGGCCGGGCTCGGACCCTGTTCACCGCCAGCGAGCAGGTCTTGCCCGCTCGCTACTACCTGGACCTGGAGGCCCTGCCGCTGCGCGAGGCGCTGCCCCTGGCCCAGGAGGTAGGGCGGGGGGTGCGACGGCTGACCGCCCTGCCGCCGGCTATTGGGCTGGCGCCGCACAAGTTCACCGCCCGGGTGGCCGCCACGTTGGCCCGACCCCATCACGCTCTCCCGGTGCCGGCAGACGACGAGGCCGCCTTCCTGAGCTCGCGCTCGCTTGGCTTCCTTCCCCTGGAGCGGGAGACGCGGCGCCGCCTGCGCCTGCTGGGCGTGCACACCCTGGGCCAGCTGGCCGGCATACCCCTGGGCGCCCTGCGCGAGCAGTTCGGCGCGGAGATCATCCTCTGGCACCGTCTGGCCCAGGGGCAGGACGACAGCCCCGTCACCCCCGATCCCCCGCCGACGCACCTGGAAATCGGCCACCGCTTTCCCGAGCCCGTCGCCGACGCCACCCGCCTGACGGCGCTGCTCCACCATCT
>JBFGLK010000560.1:0-3047 GCA_041576195.1 Promineifilaceae bacterium (SeqCode) | reverse complement strand
GCGCCCTGCTCGAGCAGGTGCGACATGCCGGCACGCCCCGTTACGCCGAGGTCGACACGACGACGCCCGACGACGGGCTGCGCCGGACGCTGGGGCTGCATGTGTCGCCGCTGCGCGACGCACACGGAGAGCTGCGCGGCTTCACGCTCGTCCTCGAGGACATCTCCGAGCAAAAGCGGCTGGAGAGCGTGCGCCGCTACCTGCCGCCGGTGCTGGTGGATCGGGCGCGCGACCTGGACGCGGCGCAGCAACCGCAACGGCAGCGACTGTCCGTCCTATTCGCCGATGTCCGCGGTTTCACCGCCTTGAGCGAGGCGCTGCCGCCGGAGCGGCTAATCGCCGTGATCAACGGCTATTTCACCGTGGCGACGCGGGCCATCAGCAGTTATGGGGGCATCATCGACAAGTTTATGGGGGACGCGGTGATGGCTCTGTTCAACACGCCGCTCAACCCACAGGCGGATCACGCGGCCCGGGCCGTCGGCGCGGCGGCAGCGATCCAGCGGGGCGTGCTCGCCTATCACGCGGAGATGCCGGCAGCGCTGCGGCTCCACTTCGGCATCGGCCTGCACACGGGCGAGGCGGTCGTCGGCAACCTGGGGAGCCGTCTGCGCAAGGATTACTCGGCCATCGGCGACGGCGTCAACCTGGCCCGGCGCATCGAGGAGCTGGCGGAGCCGGGGCAGGTCCTGCTCACCCAGGCGGTGCTCGACGTGCTGCCGGGCGACCCGCTGGCGGTCCAGGCGCTGGCGCCGGTCGAGGTGCGGGGGCGGCGTCAGGCGCCGCGCCTCTATGCGCTGGAGTGGTGGCGGGGCGCGCCGCCGCACGCTACACCCTAAAGGTGCTTCCGCGACACACCCTAAGGGTGCGCAGCACCCTTAGGGTGTGGAGGAGATCACCTCAACTTCCCCAAGGATATAGCGATCGCCAGTCAGATTTCCCGTCGCGTCCGCCAGGTGCAGGCGGCGCAGGCCCGTCATCTCGTACAGACCCACCTCGACGCGATAGGTGCCGGGCGCCAGGTCCGGGGGGACGATCAACCGGTAGGGGTCGAGATAGCGTTGGCCCGGCAGCCAGCGCGGGATCCAGAGATGGGTCGGCGCCGCGCCCCCCAGCGGCGTGTAGTCCAGCGTCACCAGCGGGCGATCCTGGGCATCGATCAGGTGGACGAAGACCGTGTAGCTCTCTTCCGCGCGGGCCAGCGCCTCCCAGGTGAGCGACAGATGGATGACATCGCCGGGCCGTGCCGGCAGCGGCTCGACCCAGGGTGCCTGCCGCCGGGCGAGCCCCCGTCGCGCGCCCGCCCCCGCCAGGCCGACGCGCTGGCGGAAGTTGGCCAGAAGGCCCCCCGTGCCCGGCGGATTGGCGCGATGCGCCACCGTCAGCGTCCCGAGCGAGAGGGGGGCATTGGCCGCCCCACCCTGGCTGAGGTTGCGCAGGACGACGGTCACCGGGTAATCGCCTGCCGCCAGGTCGTGCGGCAGCGCGAAATCGAACCGCTCGACGATGACCTCGCCCGGCAGCCACAACGGCGAGACGACGTGGCTGTCAGTGGTAAATGGAAAGCGCACAGGCCCGACCTGCACCTCGGGGACGTAGAAGTCGGGCGTGGCCGCCGGGGCGCGCAGTGCCAGCGTCAACGGCACGAAGTCGCCCGCTGTCACCTGCCGCGGCAGACCGTAGGCGACCACGGCGGGCGCGTCCCAGGCTGCCGGCAGGCGGGTCAGCCCGGCCGGTACGCTTTCGTCACCGGGCTCCACAACCTGATAGTAGGAGCCGGCCGGCCGCAGCCGGAAGCCGGCGGCGACGATCTCGGGCCGGTAGCCGGACAGATACACCGGACCGCCGGGCAGCGTGTCGAAGACGGAGGGCAGCCAGGGGCGGGCGGTCGACACGAACTCGGGGCGCACGTCGGCGAGATCGGGCCAGCGCCTTTCGACGAAGCGGCTATACCAGAGCGGCGTCATCCGCTCCCAGTCGTTTAGGAGCACGGCGCCCTCGCCGCTACCATCAAATTGCGCGAAGAGGGCGGCGATCGCCCTGTCCCCCTCGTCGTAGGCGCGCAGAGAGACGCGGGGCAGGTTGCGGGCCAGCTGCAGCGCCGGGCCAAGCAGGATAAAGGTGGCCAGGAGCAGGACGCGCTCGCGCCGAGACAGTCGGGTTTCAAGCAGCCCGTCGACGCTGGCCAGGCCGATGCCGGCCAACAGGCCGACCACCAGGAACGGCCCCAACAGGTAGGCGATCACGTCCTGCACCGTGTTGATGACGAACGCCGCCTGGCCCAGGAACGCCAGGCCATAAAGCAGAAGCAGGGGCCGATGCGCGCGGCGCCACAGCCAGGTCAGGCCTGCCACGGCCAGGGCGATCGTAGGCAGGCTCAGCTGCAGCCGCAACAGACTCCCGAAGACGCGCGCCCGGTCCCACTGATCCGCCAGGCCGAAGAAGAAGAGGTTGACGCGAAGGCCGCGCGCCAGCGCCACGTTCAGGAAGCCGTCCAGCGTGTTCATGTCCGCCGGCCCGAAGACGGGCTCCATTGGGCTGCGCACCGGGTAGTACAGCCAGACGGCCAGGCCGAGCAGGGCGCAGCCGACCATGGCCAGCAATGTGCGTCCCTGGCGCAGAATCCCCGGTCGGACCGTCAGGATAAACAGGGCGTAGGCCGGGAAGGCGAAGACGGTCAGTGGGTGGTGGGTCACGCCCAGGCCGGCGGAGAGCGAGAACCAGATGAGATCGCGTGATCGGTCGGGGTCGCGGGCCCACCAGCGGGTGAGCAGGAACAGGTTGACGGCCAGGAAGGCGGCCGTGATGATGTGCGGGTTAGTGTGGATGGCGTGCTGCCACTGGCTGATCGCCAGGCCGGCGCTGAAGCCGGCGAACAGGCCGGCCAGCCGTGCTCGGACCTCGTGGTTGCTGCCGGCACGCGCGACGGCGTAGTATGCCGCGCCATACACCGCCAGGGCGGCGACCGTCGCCGCGGTTACGGACAGCAAATGGGTGCGCCAGGGGATCTCGCCAAACGGGATAAGCGTCTGGAACAGCTTGCCCAG
>JBFGLK010000559.1:0-3053 GCA_041576195.1 Promineifilaceae bacterium (SeqCode) | reverse complement strand
TGGAAGAGACCCGCCAGGAAGATGGCAAGGAGAGGTGGCAGGAGGTGCCGGGCCAGAATGGGCAGGTAGCCGACCGTGAAGCTATCCGGGAACGCGTCAAATGTGCCGCCCGTGGTGAAGCCGGCCAAGCGCAGCAGGGCGATGGACAGCAGCACGCCATAGACCCAGGCGGGGGCGGCGGAAAGGGGCGACAGGGCGACGAAGAGGCGATCCAGGCGCGAGCCGTGGCGGCGTGTCAGCGCCAGTCCCAGCGACACGGTGGCCACGAATAGGAGCACATTAGCGCTGCCGAAGACGAGCAACGTGCGCGTCAGGTTGAGGAGGATGATGGTCCGGACGTCGGTCGCGCTGGCCGGCGCGCCGTAGACCCAGGGCCGGCGTACCTTGCCCCAGTCGAGCGTCAGGCCGTCGCCAAGCCAGCGGAACGTCCGCGCCAGAAAGGGTTGATTGAGGCCGGCAGCCTCTTGCATGGCGAGCGTGGTGGCCTCGATCGTCTCTGTCCGCTCTGGCTCCGGCACCTCGCGCAGCCAGCCCCCCATGACCATGCCGGCAATCTGGAAGTCGATCCGACTGCGAATGATCTCATCGACATAGCCGCCGAAGTTGGCGATGAGGATCGTGAGATAGACCGCGCTGACCACCGTCACGCCCAGGATGAGCAGCCGCGTGATTGCGTAGCGCGCGACGTTGCGCAGGCCGGAGAAACGGCCCGCGACCGGAATGAACTCGACTGTTGGTGACAGGCCGATTCGCGCCAATACGCCCCCCGTCAGGCCTGGCGTGGGGCCTCGTATCGTCCCGGGAAGGGGTCGGGACTAAAGATCGCGCCAGTCTTCGTGCTCGTGCCGCCGACGGCCCACGTACATGGCCGCGCCAAAGAGGCCGAGAAAGATGCCGCCGACAGAGGCGCCGTACGACACAAAGCTCAACAACAGGCTTGGCTCGACGATGCGGATGACCATCAAGAAAGGCAGCACGGCGCCCGTAAGTACGAGCAGGAAGCCGAAGACGAGCAGTCTAAGGGGTCTCATAGTTCTTGCTGGGATCGTACAGCCAGCAGGCCACCTTGTGTTGGGGCTCCGTCTCGAAGGAGGGCGGCACATTGACGTCGCACTCCCCCTTGACCATGTACTTGCAACGCGGATGGAAGCGACACCCTTCCGGCGGGTTGACCAGCGATGGGGGCTCCCCCGGCGGCACCTCGCGCATGACGGCGGCGTTTTGGGCATCCGGGTCCGACGAGGCCTCGAGCAGCGCCAGCGTGTATGGATGCTGGGGATTGTTGAGCAGGTCGTCCACCTGGGCGATCTCGACGATCTGGCCGGCATACATGACGAAGATGTGCTCAGAGAAGTAGCGGACGGTCGACAGATCGTGGGTGATGTAGATGACGGCCAGGTCGTGCGTCTCCTGCAAGCCACGCAGGAGTCGCAGGATTTCGACGCGGACCGAGGCGTCAAGCATGGAGACGGGCTCGTCCGCCACCAGTAGCTTCGGCTCAAGGATCATGGCCCGGGCGATGACGACGCGTTGCTGCTGGCCGCCGCTGAGCATGTGCGGGAACTTGGGCAGGAATTCGCTGCTCGGTATCAGCTTGACCTCATTCATCGCCTTCTCGATGCGGCGCAGGCGTTCCTCTTTGTCGCGGACGCCGTTGACGATGAGGGGCTCCTCGAGGATGCGCTGAATGTTCATGAACGGAGGCAGCGCCCCGAATGGGTCCTGCTGCACGTAGCCGAGTTGCGACCGATACCAACGCAGCTCCTCGCCCTTGAGCTCGCGCAGACGCGTGCCCTCGAAGACGATCTCCCCTTTGGTCGGCCGGTTGAGGCCCAGGATCGTCTTCATAAGACTGGACTTGCCACAGCCGCTCTCGCCCACGCAGGCCAAGGCGTCGCCGTGCTTGAGCTCGAAGGAGACCCCGTCGACGGCGCGCACGTATCCGGCGTGGGCGAAGCCCCAGCGCTTCAGCTCATACCAGACGTGGAGGTCATTGACCGCCAGCAGGAGTTCGTCGCTCTTTGGCCTGGCTTTGGATGCCGGTGCCGGCATGGTCTCCAGATTCGGTTCGTCGACCGCTGTCATGCCTCTCTCCTGGGACTAGACGACTAGACGTACAGCCAGCACTTCACTTCGCGCCCTTCGTGCTTCACCGTCGGCGGCTCCTCGTCGCACTTCTCAAAGCGCGCCGGGCACCGATCGGCGAAGCGACAGCCGGTGGGCGGATTCAGCAAACTGGGCGGCTGGCCCGTGATGAAGTCCGGCTCCGCGTCGCCCCGAAGCCGCGGCACGCTGGCCATCAGCATCCTGGCGTAGGGGTGCAGTGGCTCCGGAAAGAACTGGTAGGCCTCGGCCACCTCGACGATCTGGCCAGCGTACATCACCGCCACATTGTCGGCGAGCTCGCTGGAGGTGGCGATGTCGTGGGTGATGAGGATGAAGCTCGTCTCCAGCTCGTTCTTCACCCGCTTCAGCAGGTTCATGATGTTGGCCTGCGTCAACACGTCCAGGGCCGAGGTCGGCTCGTCCAGAATGACCAGGTCGGGCACAGTGACCAGGGCCATGGCGATGGCCGCGCGCTGGCGCATCCCGCCGCTGAGCTCGAAGGCGTAGCGGTGCAGGAAGTCGACGGGCACGCCAACGTGCTCGAACATCTGGGCCGCCTGTTGCAGGGCATCCTGTTTCCTGAGTCCCAGGTGCACCATCGCCGGCTCGGCCACCTGATGGCCAACTTTGAGCACTGGATTGAGCGCGTTCATCGCCGCCTGCGGCACCATGGAGATACGACTCCAGCGAATGTCCTGCCGGAACTCGTCATCCTCCAGCGTCATGATGTCCAGCTCGCCCAGATAGACGCTGCCGGAGTAATGATCGACGTTGCGCGGAAGCAAGCGCAAGATCGCCTTGGCCAGCGAGCTCTTGCCGCAGCCCGACTCACCGATGACGACGGTGGCCTTGTTGCGCGGCAAATCGAAGTCGACGCCATCGACGGCCTGCACGACGCCGCGAGAGGCCCGGAAATGTAGGCGCAGATTGCGGACGCGAAGCAGTTC
>JBFGLK010000558.1:0-3055 GCA_041576195.1 Promineifilaceae bacterium (SeqCode) | reverse complement strand
TCAACAGCCACGTAGCGAAGCAGTTTGACGCCACCCGTGTCCGCGTCAAGCTCGACGACGCAGATGTGCGTGCCAAACGGAAAGGTGCAGTTCGGGGGATCGTAGTAGGCAGTGTCATCGAGGTAGGGCTCCATGTCCTGTGGCAGGTCATAGCCCAGGGCCGCGGCGCCGGCGATCTCCACGATCGTCTTCGCCTTGTCGGGCGAACCTTTGACGTACACCTTGCCATCCTCGTAGACGACATCGGCGACGTCCGCCTCCAGCATGTGGGCGCCCAGACGCTTCGCCTTGTCCTTGATTCGCTGCAGACTCTTATACATGGCGACCGTGCCCACGGCCGCGCTGCGGCTGCCGTAGGTTCCATAGCCAAACGGGGTGCCAAGCGTGTCGCTGTGTTGCACGATAACCGACTCGATCGGCACGCCGAGCTCATCGGCGACGACCTGAGCCATTGACGTCTCGTGCCCTTGACCATGCGATTGCGAGCCGGTGGTGGCCACGACCTGACCGGTTAGATGCACGCGCACGTTGGCGCTTTCCCAGAGGCCGGCGCCCCAGCCCTCGCCGAGCACACCGATCCAGCGCGAGGGCGCCACCCCGCAGATCTCCACGTAGCTAGAGAGGCCGATGCCGATGTAGCGGCCCTCGTCGCGGGCGCGCGCCTGCATTTGGCGCAGGCCGGCGTAGTCGGCCACGGCCAGCGCCTTGTCCAGAGCCACTTCGTAGTCGCCGCTGTCATAGGCGAGACCGTTGAGCAGGTTGTCGGTGGGCTCATAGGGGAAATCGTCCGGCTGGATGAAGTTGCGCCGCCGCACTTCGGCCGGGTCCATGCCCAGGGCGTTGGCCACGAGATCGACGGCCCGCTCGACGACGTAGGTGGCCTCGGGCCTGCCGGCACCGCGGTAGGCGTCGACCATGCCCGTATTCGTGTAAACGCCGGTCACATGGCAGTGGATATGCGGGATCTTGTAGACGCCGGAGAGCATGCGCCCGTAGAGGGTCGTCGGGATGCCGGGCGCGATGGTGGAGAGCATGCCGCCGAGGTTGGCCACGGTGGACACTTTGAGGGCCTTGATGTGCCCATCTCGATCTGCCCCGACCTTTAAGTGGGTGTGGTGATCGCGCCCGTGGGTCGTGGCCACGTAGTTCTCGCTGCGGCCCTCCATCCACTTGACGGGCCGGCCGAGTTTACGGGCCAATGCGGCTACCAGGATGTACTCGTGATAGAGGAAGATCTTGGTGCCAAACCCACCCCCAATCTGCGGGGCGATAACGCGCATCTTCGTTTCGGGAATGCCGAATACGAACGCGGTCATGAGTAGTCGCCCAACGTGTGGGGCCTGGCTGGTCAGCCAGACGGTAAACTCCTCGGTGCCGGCACTGTAATCGGCGATGGCTCCGCGGGGCTCCATTGGCGTGGGAATCAGCCGCTGATTGTCCAGGTCCTGCTCGACCACGACGTCCGCGGCGCCCAGCGCGGCGTCGGTGCCTTCTTCGTCCCCGCACTGCCAGGACATGCAGATGTTGTTCGGGGCGTTCTCATGAATCTGGGGCGCACCGGGCTTGATGGCGTCCGGGCCGTGGACGACCACCGGCAGTGGTTCGTAGTCGACCTCGATCAGGGCCAGGGCATCGGCTGCCTGGTAGGGCGTCTCGGCCACGACGGCGGCGATGCCAGCGCCGGTAAACGTGACACGGTCGATTTCCAGCACACGTGGCGTATTGACATGGTTTTCCACGCCGCCTGCCTGCCAGGCACAGGGCAGCGGGTTCAGATCTTCGAAATCCTTGCCGGTGAACACACCGATGACGCCGGGCGCCGCCGCCGCCTGGCTCGTATCGATGCCCCGGATTCGGGCGTGTGCATAGGCGCTGCGCAGGACGGCGACGTGCGCCATGCCCGGTAGTTTGATGTCGTCCAGATAGCGGGCGTCCCCCGTAATCAGACGGGGATCCTCTAGTCTCTTAACAGGACTACCGACATACCGGGCCATCTCAATCTCCTCCTGCCACAGCCATCACGGCTTTGACGATGTTTTCGTAACCGGTGCAGCGGCAGAGATTGCCTTCCAACCCATGACGCACCTCCGCCTCGGTCGGGTTGGGATTGTGTTCCAGGAAGTGGACGGCACTCATGATCATGCCCGGCGTGCAGAAGCCGCACTGCAGGCCGTGGTGGTCCCAAAACGCCTGCTGCATGGGGTGAAGCTGCCCATTGCTGGCCAGCCCCTCGATCGTCGTGATCGAGGCGCCTTCAGCCTGCACGGCCAGCACCGTGCACGACTTCACGGCCAGACCGTTGAGGTGGACCGTGCACGCGCCGCATTGGCTGGTGTCGCAACCGACGTTGGTGCCTGTGAGGCCCAGGTGGTCGCGCAGGAAGTCGACCAGCAACGTGCGCGGCTCCACGTCGCGGCTGACGCTGCTTCCGTTGACGGTCAAACGAATGTTCATGGCGGCAATTCTCCTCGAGTGTGGGGACGGACGGGGTCGGAAGGCGGGAATGCATGGCTGACCCGGGTGTGGGCGGGGCATCACCTCCTTTGCCGGCAGTGCCGGCGGTGCGCGGTTCCGAAAGGCGAAACAGGCAGTCGCCCGGGGCGAACGACGGTCAGCCGCCGTGACGCTGGGTCGAGCGCGTTGCGATTCCGATTGATGCTGGTGGGTTGTTGCTCACGAGACGCTTGTGCTGGTTGCTGCGAGCAGGAATGATGCGCAATGGCAGCACTCTACATATTTAAGCGCGGCGCCGGAGTAATGTCAACAATTGGTGCGGTGGTGCAGCAGGGGGCGACCGTTGGGGCCCTGGGCGCAACCGATCGCACGCCATGGGGCGTTCAGGTCGTCTCGGACAGGGCTCGCCAGATCGCCTCCGCCGTCATGGGCAGCGCTGTCAGCCGGACCCCGGCGGCTGCCCAGAGGGCGTCGGCCAGCGCGGCGGCGCGGGCGGTGTTGGGCGGCTCGCCCACACCCCGGGCGCCAAACGGCCCGTGCGCCGACGGCACCTCGACCAGCTCGACCTCCAGCGCCGGGGTGGAGTCGGCGCGCGGCAACG
>JBFGLK010000557.1:0-3058 GCA_041576195.1 Promineifilaceae bacterium (SeqCode) | reverse complement strand
GAGGGGAGGGGTCCGCCGAAGTCCCTTGCGTCCTCATCCCCTCACGTTCTTCGCGGGAGCCACCATGCGCAAGAAGAGCTTGTGGAGGCGGGTGTCGCCAGTAAGCTCGGGGTGGAAGGACGTGGCCAGCCAGTGCCCTTCGCGAGCGGCGACGGCGGTGCCATCCGCCAGGCGGGCCAGAATCTGGACGCCGTTGGCGGCGGCGACCAGCCGGGGCGCGCGAATGAACACCGCCCGGAACGGTTCGTCGAGCCCATCCACGTCCAGATCCGCCTCGAAACTGTCCACCTGGCGGCCAAAGGCGTTGCGCTCGACCGTGATGTCCATGACGCCGAGCAGCGGCTGATCGCGGCCGATATCTCGGGCGAGGAAGATCATGCCGGCACAGGTGCCCCAGACCGGCTTCGCGGCGGCGAATGTCCGCAGCGGATCCATCAACCCGTACAGAGATGCCAGCTTGCCGATGGTCGTGCTCTCGCCGCCGGGGATGATCAAACCGTCAAGGTCGTCCAGGTCTGCCGGCAGGCGCACTTCGACCGCCTCCGCACCCACGTCGCGGAGCATCGTGATGTGCTCGCGGAAATCGCCCTGGAGGGCGAGGACGCCGATCCGCATTGGGGACATTGTACGCATGGGCGTGAATGGGTAAGGGGGTGAGGGAGTTAGGGGGTAAGGAAGGCTCCTCAAATCCTCATCGCCTCACCGCCCGATTACCTCACCGCCTCACAAACTCAGCGCTTGAGCGCCTTCCGCCGGTCTCACCAGCCACGGCCGGCCAGCTGCTCGTCAGCCGGGAGCGTGCTGGCACTGATGCCCACCATTGGCTCGCCCAGGTTCTCGCTGACCCGGGCCAGAATCTCCGGATTGCGGAAGTGGGTCGTCGCCTCGACGATGGCCCGCGCCCGGCGCGCCGGGTCGCCGCTCTTGAAGATCCCGGAGCCGACGAAGACGCCGTCGACGCCCAGCTGCATCATCAGGGCGGCGTCGGCCGGGGTGGCGATGCCGCCGGCAGCGAAGTTGACCACCGGTAAGCGGCCGAGCTCACGCGTCTCCAGGACCAGCGAGAAAGGCGCGCCGATCGCCTTGGCGTAGCTCATTAGCTCCTCGACCGGCATCTGCTGAAGGCGACGGATCTCGCCCAGGACCGAGCGGGCGTGGCGTACCGCCTCGATGACGTCGCCCGTGCCGGCCTCGCCTTTCGTGCGAATCATGGCCGCGCCCTCGCCGATGCGCCGCAGGGCCTCGCCGAGGTCGCGGCAGCCACAGACGAAGGGCACCTTGAAGTCCTGCTTGTAGATGTGGTGCGCCTCGTCGGCCGGCGTCAGCACTTCGCTCTCGTCAATGTAGTCGACGCCAAGGGCCTCCAGGATCTGGGCCTCGACGAAGTGGCCGATTCGGCACTTGGCCATCACCGGGATGGAGACGGCGGCCATGATCTCGCGGATCAGGCCGGGATCCGACATGCGGGCCACACCGCCGTGCACACGGATGTCTGCCGGCACGCGCTCGAGCGCCATGACGGCCACGGCCCCGGCCTCCTCGGCGATCACAGCCTGGTCCGGCGTGACCACGTCCATGATCACGCCCCCTTTCAGCATCTGAGCCAGGCCCCGCTTGACTCGCTCGCCACCGACGTCTGGATGCCCGTTTTCCTTTCGTCCACTATCCATTTCAAACCTCCACATCACGCTATACCTGGATTGTACGGGCGCATGGGGCCGGATTCAAGCGAATTGGCTCTATCAGCAGATGCTTGGAGAAAGAATACTGAGGCCAATCCGCGCCACACGGGTCGCGCCGGCGGCCGGTTACGGGGCAGGCCCGGCAACGATCTCCGGGGAAAAGAAGCTGACGCGGCCCTGGCGGTCCAGGGCAGCCATGCTGACGCCGTAGATGCCGGCAGGCTCCAGGCCGCTGAGGGCGACCCGGCCGGCCTCCAGCGCACCGACATAGAAGAAGCGGGCGCCGTCAAGCGTCAGGCTGTTGATCGGGCGGAAGATGATGGCGTAGCCATCGGCGTTCAGGTCGCGGTCCCAGATGACGTTGTAGGCGCCCGAGCCGGCGGGCGAGACGGCGGGCGCCTCCGGCGGATCTGGCGTCGCCGCCAGGTTGGCCATGACCACCAGGTTGAGCTGGGTCACCTGCCGCAGGTAGTCGAAGTCGATGAGGCTCCACGTGTCCTGCGCCGAGTTCTGGATCTCCAGGTCCTCTTCCGACTCGATCAGGCGCACCGAAGGCAGGCCGACGCGCACGAACTCCCGGTGATCGCCCCAGCGCCCCTCGCGATCCAGGGCGTCGACGACGGTCACGGGGAAGTCGGGCAGATAGAACGTGCCCAACATGTGCACGTAGCGTCCGAGCTGGCGCGAGAGCGAGCCGTCTGGACCGGCGGCAAAGACACGGACGTTCTGGGGGATGCCGGCACGCCCGCCGATCATGTCGTTGTTCAGGGCGGCATGAATGCGCTGGCCGTCGAAGAGGGCGTTCTGCACGAAGTGCCGGCTGCCAAACGTGCCCTGCTCTTCGGCCGTCGTGGCCAGAAAGACGACCGTCTGGGGCCAGGGGCGCGAGCTCATCAGCCGGGCCACCTCGAGCAGCGCGGCCACGCCCGAGGCGTTGTCGTCCGCGCCGGGGGAGAGGCTCTCCCCGTCCAGCCAATCGTCAACCCGCGTGTCGTAGTTGGCCATCATGATCACCAAGCCCGCGTCCGCGTCCCGGCCCGGCAACGTGGCGACCACGTTGCGCTGCGTGTTGGCCCGCCCTTGGAAAACGAGGGGATACTCCTGGAAGGCCACTTGCAGGTTGCCGGCCCCCACGCGCTCAAACTCGGCGCGGATCCAGTCGCCGGCGGCGCCGATGCCCCAGCCCGGCTGGTCGGTGGCGCTGAACGAGTTGCGCGTGCCGAAGCTCTCCAGCTGGCGCACGTAGCCGACCAGGTTCTGGCGGGACACCTCGTTCATCAGGCCGAGGATCTCGTCGTCGACCGCCGCCTCAACCGACCCGGTGAAGACGCCGCCTGCGGACGCCTGGTTGCGCAGGTCGTCCAGGCTGAGCACGG
>JBFGLK010000556.1:0-3058 GCA_041576195.1 Promineifilaceae bacterium (SeqCode) | reverse complement strand
GAGTGCTCGGGATCGCGGCGCAGTGGGTAGAGGCCAAAGCCCAGGCGTGCCTCCAGCCGGGCGCTGAGCGCCTCGATGCCGGCACGGTCGACGGCCACCGGACCCAGCGGTGTGGCATAGGCCTCGTGTGCGCTTGTGAGAAGGCCTGGCGACAGCGCATGGTGCATGGGGGAAATCACGACGACAAGCTCAGGGCAAAGACCAGACAGGCAGCGAAAGGCGTGACCAGCCACGCGGCCCGAGTAGCGATAGCCGGCGTGGGGCGCGACCACGCCCCATACGCGGCCGTCTGGCACCGCCACGTCAGCGCCGGCGAGGAAGGTGTCGACCTGCTCAGCCAGGATGATGGGGTCTCGCGGGTACCACGTGCCGGCAAACGCTGAAGGACGAATGCTCATCTCAAGGCTCCCGGGATCAAATTGGCCGCGACGCCGCCCTCGCGCCGCACCGGCCTGCTTCCATCACGCGCGTGACGCGCCGGCGCCACGCCCGCCTGCGTGGGCCCGTGCACCGGGCTCCCTACATCGTGCCTGATCGGGCACCGGCTGTCAACAAGCTGGACGATCCGGCGGCACTATGCCAGGCGTGACCGCCCGGGCACATCGTCCCCCCAGGTTTCTCCTATGATACAATGACCCCATGATCCGCGAACCGGCCTATCTGGCCTTGCACCGCACCGGCGAGCTGCAGAGGCGCGCGGAGGTGGCCGTAGCCTCGCTGGCCCGTTGCCGCGCCTGCCCCCGCGACTGCGACGTCGACCGGCTGGCCGACCGCACCGGCGTCTGCAAGAACGGGCGACATGCCCGGGTGGCCAGCTACGCCCCACATTTCGGCGAAGAGGACTGCCTACGCGGCACGCGCGGCAGCGGCACTGTTTTCTTCTCCGGCTGCAACCTGCGTTGTGTCTTCTGCCAGAACTTCGACATCAGCCAGGGTGGGGCCGGCGACCCCGTGTCGGCAAGCCGGCTGGCCTGGATGATGCTCCACCTGCAGGATCTGGGTTGCCACAACATCAACTTCGTCACGCCCGAACACGTCGTGCCGCAACTGCTGGAGGCCCTGGTCGTGGCCGTCGATCGCGGGTTGCGCCTGCCCATCGTCTACAACACGTCCGCCTACGATGCCCTGGAGAGCCTCCGCCTGCTGAATGGGGTCGTAGACATCTACATGCCCGACTTCAAGTGTTGGGATGCCGGGCTTGCGTTTCGCTACCTGAAGGCGCGAGATTATCCCGACGTCGCCCGGATGGCCATCGCCGAAATGCACCGGCAGGTCGGCCCACTGCAAATTGACCGGGATGGGGTAGCCCAGCGGGGCGTCCTTGTGCGCCACCTGGTGATGCCCGATCAAGTCGGTGATACAGCCGCCATCATGCGTTTTTTGGCCGAGATGGTATCGCCTGACACCTACGTCAATCTGATGGGCCAGTATCATCCTGCGGGCAAAGTCTCGGCAGCAAACCATCCGGAGCTCCATCGGCGCACCAGCGCGGACGAGATGCGCCGGGCGCGGGCGGCGGCGGAGTCGGCCGGCATCTGGCGCTTCGACGAGCGCCGTGCCACACGCTGGTTCTGGCTCGGCTAGGGACGCGGGCGGGGCCGCCAAGCTACGCGCCGTCGACCCTCATGGCCTGTAGCTCGATGACATTGCCCTCCGGATCGGTGACATAGCACCAGGTCACGCTACCGCGCTCTCCAACCGGCGTTGTCACCAGCTCCCCCACTGCCTGCCCCCCGGCGGACAGCACAGCCTCCCGCGCGGCCGCCACGTCGTCGACCGCGAAGGCGATGTGCCCAAACCCCGGCCGATTGACCGCGATCGGCTCGCGCCCGGCCAGCACGTCATAGGAGTAGATCTCGAGCGTTGGGCCGCCGATGCCGATGCCCGGCAGCCGCAGGTGCTCCCCCCGCAGCCGGGCGCCGGGCAGGCCCGTGCCCGCAACCAGCGCCGGCCCTGACAGATCGCGTGGCGGTGGCACCGGCACGCAGCCGACCAGCTCCTGATAGAAGCGAGAGAGCGACCGCCAGTCTCGGGCGATCAGGTTGGTGTGGGCAAAGCGGGCGTTAAGGGGCATGAGGCCTCCACGGGCGACGCCGGACCAGCACCGATAGAGGCGCCCAGTGTGACACTCCCGGCCGATGCCGGCAAGCGACCCGGCGCCGGCCGTTACAGCGCGTTCAGGCGCCAGTCATAGGGTGCATAGTGGAGCCGCACCGAGTCGCCGGCCTGGCGCAGCCACCGTCGCTGCGCGTCATCAGGCAGATAGGAGGCCAGGAATGTGAGCACCCCGCGGCGCCCGCCGAAATCGCCCTGATACCACCGGAAGATCCGCGACACACGGACGGAGTGGCGGTCCGGGGAGATCGTCACCGTCGTGGCCAAAAACGCCTGTGTGGCCAGGTCAAGCTGCGCGTCAAGCGACGCCGCCTCGTAGGCGCGAATCGGCGGACAGGATAAGCCGCCACAGTTCAGAGCAAAATGGATGCGCGGATCCACTGGAAGGACCCAGGCGCGACGGTGATCGGACGAGGCGAAATGACTGCCCGGCACGTATGGGTGCCCGCGATTGCCACGGAGAATCCCGTGCTCCATGTCCTCCAGCGTGACGCGCCGCCCGCCGACGATGTACGCCGCCCGTCGGAAAAAAGCCAGGAGCCCGAGCGGCCCCTCGGTGACGCTGTCGCGGACGCCAAACGTGATGACCGCGTCGAACACCAGCGCGTTGTAGAGATTAAGCCAGAAGGCGCGCCTGGCCGCCTCGCCTGGCAGCCGTGCCGGCTCGAACTGGCGCAGGGCGGACAGGGACGTCTGTCGGTATGCCGCGTAGCGCGGGCTCCTACGGATGGCGTCGTATTCGACGCGGGAGCCGTGCTCGTCCATTGCCTCGGCCCGCACGACCTGCAAGATGCTACGAAGACGGGCGGCCAGATCGGCCGGAGCCGGCCCAGGGGCGGCCGGCAGATCCCGGTTGATGGGCGGCGTCGAGGCGACGCCGGGGAGCCGATCCAGCAACGCTTCGCGCGCCATGATCAGCCAATCGGCCGCGGGGGGGGGGGGG
>JBFGLK010000555.1:0-3070 GCA_041576195.1 Promineifilaceae bacterium (SeqCode) | reverse complement strand
GATAAGACCGCCAGGTCGGCCAGGATGACAGTGAACGCCGAACCTTCCAGCGTCGCGAAGCGATCACTCGGCGCCTCCAGCCAGGCGACTACCACGCTGCCCATATCCGCGGTGACCAGCAACGCGCCTTCAATCGCCGACCCTTCCCCCCGCGCGTAGCGAAACCTCTGGCGCCACCAGACGCGCCCCCCCAGCGCCGTTCGGCCGGGCGGCTCGGCCACGAACCCGGTCACCCCGGCGCCGGCGACGCGGAGCCAGTCGGCCAGCGCCGCACGCGGTTCATCGCCTTCGGACATCCGCACCGCCGCGAATGCCGGCCCAATGGGCGCGGCGAAGCGGTGCCATCCGCTCTCCAACGCCTCATACGCGTAGTCCGCCGGCCGGGTCACGCGAAACGGTCCCGCTTCCGCCCGTATCCAGTCGCCCTGCCACGGCGCGAAGGCGATCGGCAGGAAGACCCATTCAGCCAGGATGACGTCCACAAACGCCAGCGTCGCGGCCTCGGCCTCGGCGGGACCATCGACGTCGATCACCAGCCCTAAGTCCCCGTGAACCACCGTAGCGAAGAGGCCGGTGCGGGCCTCATCCTGCTCGTCCGTGTAGCCATAGGCCGTGAGTCGGCCAGGCAGACCGCCGAGCGCCGACTCGCTTTCGTAGAGCACGTCGACCGGGCCGAACGCGTCGAGCGTTTGCGCGCGTAGATCGGCCGCGGTCGTGCCGGCAGCCAGGTCCTCCAGGGGCGAGATCGTCAGCCGGGTCTCGCCCGCCGGGTCTTCAGCGACCAATCGCCCACCTTGAACGTGAGGCGCCGACCAGTCGGCGGGATAGTGGAATTGGAAGCCGCGAAACGGATCCAGAAAGGCAGCGCGACCCGGCAGCAGCGTCCCATTGTTCACGGCGAGCGCCTGTAGCGCACCCGTTTCTCGACCCAGATGAGACGTGGCGCGGAACCATAGCAGGTAGTCGCCATCGGGCGCAGGCCGCTCTTCGACGGCGAGTTCCGGCGAGACACGCACGGTGCCGCCCTCGCGCCGGCCGATGTTGCCCAGGTCGTCCAGATAGAGGTCCGTGAGCTGGAACTCCGCCGTTTCGCTGGGGCCGATCACGACGGGCGCGCCGGTCGCGCCGGCAGCGAAGCCCCAGATGCCGGCCACCGCGCCGCGCGGCCGGTCCACGATCAGGGCGGCGTCCTGAAACGGGGCGTCCGGCTCCGGGCGGTAGCGACCTTCAACCAGAAGAAGCCCACTATCCGGCGCCAGCGGCCAGAGAACGACGTGGCCACCGGTCTGCCCATCGGTCAGATAGGGTAGCGCCGTATCCCAGATGAACGGGGCCTCGTTGAGCCCGTCGCCCCAGGCCGGGCGCGCCGGGCTGCCGTCAGAAAGGGTCGCCGCGGGCACCAGGGGCTCGAACACCAGCAGGCGCACGGAACCGTCGGGCTCCTGGCGACCAATCCGCACAGTCACGTCCGCCACGTCGCGCCCGATAACGGCCACCTCGAGGTAGGCCGGACGCTGCCAGGACACCGTCGGCGAGAGCACCCGCGTGATGGTGATGTCCGGTGCCTGGCTGGCATCGGCGGCGGCGTGCGTCTCCAAGTATGCGGACCAGCGGGGCAACCCGGCCTCGTCGCCATAGGACAGGTCCGGGGCGGCCGACGGGAACCAGAGGCCCAGCCCCGGGCCTGGCGACGCAGCGGGCGCGCGGCCACCGGCCACGACGATGGCCTCGACGGCGGTCGCGACGGCCCGCGCCGCGATGCTCACCGCCGGGTCCGGGCTCCGCGCCTCGAGGACTCTGGCGAAGTGCCAGAGGTCAACCGTCGGATCAAGATCCCGGCCGGCGAGGACCAGCCGGCTGAACGTGGCCGCGTCCTGTTTCGCGGCGCCCACGCTCCCGGCGACCAGCGCCGGATCGACGAGCAGGGAATCGGCGAGCGCCTCAATCGCCGCCCGTAGCTCCGGCCAGCCGCTCAGATCGACCGCGACCGGATCCCCGGCAGGCCGCCCCCCCACGGGCGGGGCGGCCAACACTATCTGGCGTGCCAGCTGCACCGGGCTCATGGCGGGATCGGCAACAAGCCCGCGCAGGAGCGCCTCAACGTCCCAGCTCTGGCCCCAGTCTGGCGCCGTGGTGCCCACACCGAGGCTGGCGTTTGGCCAGATGGCGCCAAACACTTCCACCAGGCCCATCTGGCCGGCGTCAAAGGCGACGACGTCTAGCTGCGACAGGCCGGCGGTCGCCAGGCCGGCGGCCAGGCCGGCGGCCAGCTCGGCCGGGCGGAGCGGGTCTGCCACCGGCCCGAAGCCCGGCCAGCCAGCGCCATGACCCCAGAGGATGAGAGCGGTATGCCGTGCCGGCAGGACGCCGATGCCCCAGGTGAGGAAATCCGCCAGCTCGGCCGGATCACCCGGATTGCGTGTCCCTAACGTCTGGGTCACGGCAGCAGGTGCCCCTTCACCCGCCAGGGCACTCGCGCCGCCCGGCGCCGGCGCGGCGAAGCGCCGGGAGTTCGCACCGCTCAATTGGACACCCAGTTGCACCCGATCGGAGGCCCCGGCAGCGGCCAGGGCGGCGAAGGTCTCGTCAGCCCTGGCCCCCCGTTCGGCACCGCCAGCCAGGTAGACGAGCACGGTCCAGTCCGCCAGGTTGGGATCGACGGTGGCGGTTGGCGCCGGCGGACGCGTGGGCGTGGGGGCGGGCGCCCGCGTGGGAACCGCCGTAGATTCTGGTGGCGTGTCATCCGCCGTCATGGTCGCCGGCGCGGCGTCCGGCGTGAGTGACGCCGCCGGCGGCGGCGAGACCGGCGCCACCACGCCACATGCCAGCGACACCAGGGCGAGCGCGAGCAGAAAGTAGAGCAGCGGGCGTGAGGGGGGCATGCGAATCTCCTCGGCAGGTGGCTGGATTATAGTGGTCCGACGACCAGGTGCACAGCGGGGCAGGCTTGAATTGGAGCCGGTTCCTGGTAGCATTCTGGGGACGCACACGGAAGGCCAGGATCCAGGTGATGCACGAAGTGGTCGGCAACCTGCACATGCACACTCCCTATTCAGATGGGGAGAAGTGG